>DAIRWA010000088.1:0-6893 GCA_036802545.1 Bacillota bacterium
CACCGGTGGCGGGTCCGGTATCCGCGATTCCGTGGGCGGAGTGGACCATTCAGGCCACCCTCGAGGAAGTTCCGGCTGAGAAGCTCGTGTTGGGCGTCCCGTTCTACACGAGGTTATGGAAGGAAACAAGTTCGGATGGCAAGATCTCAGTGACTCAGCAGGCTTACAGCATGAAGGGCGTAAGCGACTGGATGAGGAAAAACGGGGTCACCCCCGCCTTGGACCCTGAGACCGGCGTGATGTACGCGGAGAAGAAGATCGGGCAAGAAAACTACAAGGTCTGGATAGAAGACAAGGATTCGTTGAAGTCCAGACTGGATCTGGCCAACAAGTATGGATTAGCGGGTGTGGCGGCCTGGAGCAGGGGCTTTGAAAGCCCTGAGGTTTGGGATGTCGTAAGCGAATACTCCAAGTGATGCCAGGGCCATGAGTTCGCAGGTTTCAGGCGGCAGTAAGCAGGGTTTCATCGAAGCCTTCTTGTACACGACTTGACCCCGCCTACCATTATTGCCGGGAAAAGTGTCGAATTCGCCGGAGCCGTTTGTCGGATTCGCGGAGTCTCTGTGGCTCTTGGGTACTGATCCAAGAAATAGGAGTCTAATGACACTGCTAGTCGTGGGTTTCTTCAAGCAACGAGTCTTGTCTTTCTGGCACGAGGTTTGGATTGGAACAAAAGAAGGCCTCCCATCGTCCTTAATAGAAGCGATGTGAAGTTTGTCGAGTAGTGTTTGCCGCATTGGGCAGGCAGACTATTCGGATTACGCTGTTGTTTCTAGTCCTTTCAGGTGGAAGCGGGTGTCGGACAGTCCGAATGGTATCGGGTCGGCACCAACAGAAGTAGATTCTAAGGTTTGTGCGAGACGGGGGAGCCTCATGGCGGGAGATGTTGGGAATCAGGATCTAAACGCTGTTGTTGTCGAACGCAGGGAACGACGGCGCAAGCGCAGTCCTTGGGCCTATGTTTGGCTTAGTCTCGGGTTGGTACTGGTTGCGGCTTTCGGCCTTTGGTCGACGGGCATTTATCCTTTTGACGGGAGCGTCGCGTTTCTTGAAGGCTTACCCGGTCCGGAAGAGATACTGGGTAGAGAACCGAACGGAGGCAACCCTAGCCCGGTAGACCTCGACGAGGAACCGGACGAGCCCATAGCCCCGGCGCCTACTTTAGAGGAACGGGCCTTGGAGGCACGCGCAGTTTATGTCACTATCCCCGCGGCAGGCACTGTCTCCAAGTGGTCATCGATTATCACTTTTGTGCGAGACCACGAAGGACTGAACTCTTTGGTCATGGATGTTAGGGACAACAACGGCTCCGTGCCGTGTATTCCGCCCGGCGAAGTGCCGTCTCGCTCGGCAGGGTATAGCCACTACCCTGCGTTGGTCAAGGAACTGGATCGAGAAGGATATTACCTCATCGCGCGCATCGTCTGTTTTCAGGATCCTTACTTGGCCGCTAATTATCCTGAGCAAGCCATCCGCAATCCCTCGGGCACACTGTGGCGCGACCGCGACAGCCGTCTATGGCTGAATCCTTGCGACGAGCGGAATTGGCAGCATATTAGGGATACGGCTCTGTGGGCTATTGAAATGGGCTTTCATGAGATCCAGCTCGACTACGTCCGTTTCCCTGACAGTGCCGCCGGAATCGAGAACGGCACGTTGATGCCCGGCCGTGAGAACTACGAGAGCAGGGGCGACGTTATAGCCGCTTTCTTGAACTACATGACCGATGCCCTTAAGGACAAGGCCATTCTGAGCGCCGACATCTATGGCTTCACCACTATCGCGGTGGATGACATGGGAATCGGACAAAAGTTAGAGCAAGTCGCTGACTGCGTGGATTTCATATCCCCCATGGTGTATCCATCCCACTACTTCAACGCGGGTATCTACGGTTTTGAGGTGCCTGAGGCTCATCCCTATGAGGTGGTCGGCAAGTCGGCCGATGAAGCAGCCGAAAGGACTGCGGGACTCAGGGCCAAGAACAGGCCTTGGCTGCAGGATTTCTCTATGCGGGTTAAGTACGGCCCCGCTGAAGTGCAAGGCCAGATCAATGCTCTGTTCGAGCGTGGCATCAACACCTTCATGTTGTGGAACCCGTCCAACAACTACACGGATGGGGTGGAGTATGTGCCGCCGGGGGCGTGAGGTCTTGTTACTCCGGAATCAAGATCTGGAGTGAGCTGTGGACTGAACCTGTTACGGAGGTCGCAAAGAGACACGGTGTTTCCGATGTCGCTATCCATAAGGTCTGCAGAGCTTCGATATTCCTGTGCCGCCAAGAGGTTATTGGAACAAGGTCCGAGCCGGAAAGCCCACAACAAAGGTACCCCTTCCGAAGTCTGGGTTGAGATCTCACTGCGTTTCGGGGCTATATTGGTGACGAATCCGCCGAGACAATGGGTACCGAGTAAGACCAACAGGTTGCCATCCGTCATGTTCTCATTATCTGGCCGATTTCTTGGTAACCGTCAAACTTTCTGCTTTAATTGGCAGGAACTTTCTCGCTTACGGTGAATACCCTGACGTAACATTATGAAACGAGATCATGCGAATAGGCGATATGTGGTAACATACAAGTACCATAGAACGGAGGTACAGAAGTGAGTCGAGCGCCAACTTTCCGAGAGATCGGTGAACGAATTCGCGAGACGAGAACTAAGCGTGGGCTTAGTCAGAATGACCTGGCAGAGGCAATTGGAGTTACCAGGCCGGTAGTGACAAAGATTGAAAACGGGGCTAAGGCGACGAATAGCGTAGAGATAAGGAAGATCGCAGACTATCTAGGGGTATCGGTAGAAGAGTTGACTGCATCTATTCAGGATGAATCCCTAGCTATGAGGTTTAGGAAGAGCAGCGATAGCCAGGCATTTCTAGACAGTGTTTTGGAAATAGAGAAGTTGGTGAAAGCCATGTTAGCCCAGGTCAGACTAAAGGGGACCGGTTAATGGCTGGCAAACAGCTTGAGCAGTATGTGCGAACCGGTACTATTAGGGCTCAAGAGGTCAGGGGGTCACTCGGTCTCGGCCGAGGACCAGTCCCTAACATGTTTTCTCTCGTGGAGAGCGAAGGCATATTCCTGGTTAGGGCGCCGTCAGGTAGTCCAGACCTTCACGCCTTCTTTGCCATGATCGATGGGAGTCCTGTTATCTACGTCAATTCCGGTGAAACACTGGGCAGGCAGACGTTCTCGGTGGCTCATGAGTACTATCATTTTCTTTTCGATCGGCAGTCGCTAAGAGAGGTTGACTGTAATCCTGGCTCTAAGACTAAGAATCCACGCGAAGTGGCAGCTGACGCTTTCGCCGGGGAGTTCTTATTGCCTCGCGACGGTGTCGCTTATGAATACGTAAGACGCTTTGGGACGACTAAGCCCGGCGAGCGCGAAGCAATCAAGATGATGCAGGTCTTTCGCGTGAGCTACAGAGCCATGGTGAAAGCCCTGCGAAAGGCCGATCTGTTTGACTCGTATTCTGCGTATAAGCGTGTCAAAGACATATGCTCACTGGAGAACAAGGACAAGTTGCGGGAACTTACGCTTAGACTTGGTTTTTCTACAGAGTTAATTGACCCGACAAGTACACCGCAGTGCCCCCAGAGATTCCTTGAAGCCGTCATCGCCAATTACGAGAGCGGACTGATTACTTACCGGAAGCTTCGCAGTCTACTAGAGCCCTGGAAAAAGACACCAGAGGAGTATGGATTGAGTGAGGATAGAACCATGTAGGTATTCTCAGTGTGTGAGTGACTCGAAATCCCGCTGATGCTTAGTGATGATCGTACCGCCCAGTCCGTAATCCAGACCCGGACAAGCCTTTTCGTGTTGCGGGTTCATGAAGTACTAGCATTGAGTGCCCTGAAAGGGGTAGCGTCTGAAGCAGAAGCGGAGCACGCGTTTGACTCCATCAACCAGATTCAGAAGAATCCTGTTACGATCCCGGTCTCGGAGCTGTTCTATCGAGCCAAAAGCAGGTTCGCTAGTATGGTTCCAGGTGGAGAAAAGCCCCGAGCAGGCCATAGAGGTAATCTGCAAGCCGACAAACAAGGGACTTCACGATAGGCTAAGGTTGGGGAGTCTTCCTTCATGGCAAACCACCCAGCATTCATGTGAGTGACTCCCTCTAAGGACGCCATACCTAGCGGGTATAGAAGGCCTCGGCCATAAAGGAGATTCCGGCCGCTCTGACGTAGTGATCTATTGTTCACCAGAACGCCTAAGGAGATGGCCGCGATGAAGAAGGAGAACCTAGAACTTGCCACCAAGCTGCGACACGAACTGCACCGGCACCCTGAAGTTTCGAACCATGAGGTATGGACCAAACAATACCTGATTGATTTCTTGACGACCCACACCAAGCTGGAGATCGTCGACCGGGGGTTTTGGTTTTACGCAGTCTACCGGGCAGGCGAGGGGAAGAGAAACATCGCTTTCCGAGCTGACTTCGATGCGATCCGCGTGGATGAGACCATCGCGCTTCCATACGCTTCCGAGAACCCGGGTGTTTCCCACAAGTGCGGACATGACGGGCACTCTGCGGCGCTGGCAGGGTTCGCTCTGGAAGTTGACCAGTTGGGGGCGGACGCGAACATCTTCTTCCTATTCCAGCATGCGGAGGAGACGGGCGACGGCGCGGCTCAGTGTGCCGTCTTCATCAAGGAGAACGGGATCGATGAGATCTTCGCATTCCACAATGGGAGCGGTACCCCGCTTGGGTCCGTCGGCGTGATCGACGGGACCAGTCACTGTGCGTCCAAAGGGATGACCATACATATGGAGGGCACCCCAACCCACGCTAGCGCACCGGAACTTGGCAAAAACCCGGCGTTGGCGATCGCGAAGACTATCTGCGCTATCCCTGAACTTATTGCCCCCGAGAAGAACAAGGGGATGGTGCTTTGCACTGTAATCCAAGTGGATGTCGGCGAAAGGGCTTTCGGAGTATCCGCCAGCAAAGGCGACCTGCTTCTCACCGTCCGTGCTTTATACGAGTCCGAAATGGACCGGCTTCAGCAATCTTTGGAGGACCTTGCGCGGACGCTGGCCGCCGAATGCGGTCTCAAAGTTAGCTTTTCGTACAATGACGTGTTCCCGGAGACCGTCAACCATAAGGAGAGCTCCGACAAGATCCGCCAGGTCTGCAAGGATAAGGGGTTTGAGCTGGTGGAGGTCGAGGAAGCCCATCGGGGATCTGAGGACTATGGGCACTTCACGAAAGAGACTAAGGGTGCCATGTGCTTCATCGGGAACGGCGAGGACTATCCTGCGGTACACACCGTTGAATACGATTTCCCTGACGCGATAATAGAGACCGCTGTCGAGTTGTTCAAAGGATTGGAAGTTCATCTGCAGGACAAACCGTTGCGGGAGAATGTCGAGTTGTTGCAAAGGATTGGCGGGGATGGAGTAGCGGGATACACGGGTATCCTTGGGATCTTTACACCAAGAGTCTCTTTCATGCCGCTCATACCGAATAGGAACGCTACGCCCAACGCGACTGCCAGGATCCCCAGGATGTATAGCCACCACATCTTCCTCATGTTAGCCTCCTTTGAAGTTCGGATCACGGCCGGGAGTGAACTCGCCGTAGCAGTTCTTCGTAGACAGTTGGTTTCCTGCGGGGTGGACAAAGAGCTACTCGGAAAGCTCTGACAGAAATATACGCCCGGCGCGATAATGGAAATTGGGTTGGACTTTTCCAGATCCCACTTGACAGACGACTTATCCCCACAGCATATATGGAACGAACTCGACCGCACAGATCGTTAGGGCCTCGCCTTTCGCTTGTCCGAGTTGACGACGATACCTCGGGATGCATTGCCGAACGGTGCTAAGACCGGCTATCGGACGACCTGGACTTCGTCTGACTTGGCACAGACGCTGTTCAAGCATGCGATCACGAACAGACGCCCCAAGGTCCCTGACGGTACTTCCCACAAGATTTCCGCCACGCCTGTCACCGCGCTGGGGCAGTCTATACCGATTAAGCTGGCCAGTTCGCACGTCTCAGTGCCTGTCGGCTCAAGAAAAAAGAAAGCGCGAGAGACAGGGCGGTTGAACCTGCCGCGGACGAAAACCCGCTCAGGTAGTTGGACGGCTCCATCCACAACACGGATTTGCTCGCCAGCCTCAGTAAAGAACCTAAGCGAGAGCACCACCAACTCACTGTCTGGGCAAGGCTCAGGACCGGGTCCAGGTCCGGGGCCCGGCATGTCGGTTGGAATGCATATTAGCTGACCGATAAAAATGATGTTTGGATCTTGGATCTGGGGGTTAGCGTCCATTATGTCCTGGACTGTTATGCTGTACTGCCGCGCGATAAGAAAGAGCGTATCTCCTGCACGGACGATGTGCAATTCTCCCTTGCACCGTCCCATAGGGCCGGGAATCCGCTGGCCGACTCTGGGAGGGCGAGCTATCTGATTGTCTTTGTCGTTCAGGTTCATGACGATTCCTCCTCGTAGATGTTTTGAATGAACGTGTGTCGATTCAGCATATGCGGGAGGCATTGCGGTGCTACATTATGTTACCTTACTCCGGTGGCGCATCCCTAGCCCGCTGCAGCGGGAGGGAAGCGGGATTCTTCCGATTGGCTTTGGCCTTGTCTCACGGTTGGATTTGCATCCTTAGACGGTGATGATGAAGAGAAAGTCGTCACTGGCCTTGTCTCACGGTTGGATTTGCAGCCTTAGACGGTGATGATGAAGAGGAAGTCGCCATTGGCCTTGTCTCACGGTTGGATTTGCATCCTTAGACGGTGATGATGAAGAGAAAGTCGTCACTGGCCTTGTCTCACGGTTGGATTTGCAGCCTTAGACGGTGATGATGAAGAGGAAGTCGCCATTGGCCTTGTCTCACGGTTGGATTTGCATCCTTAGACGGTGATGATGAAGAGAAA
>DAIRWA010000089.1:0-6873 GCA_036802545.1 Bacillota bacterium
AAGACATCGAATACTTCTTTCCAATACCTTCTACTATCCGGATAAGGAGACTTATTTGGACCAGCACGTTGTTGTAGTGGAGTCCGGCGAGACTTACATATACCGGGTGCTGCACCACGCGTATACCAGAGATACTATCGTGCCGGTTCTGGAACGTGCCGGATTTGTCGTGGATGACGTGTGGGGCGACCTGACCGGAAAGCCATACAAGGAGGATGGCAATTTGCTAGCTGTCGCCGCTAGAAAACCTGGTTAAGACCATTCTTCCGTCTCTTTCTTGCGTGCGCGTTCAACTCTTGACAGATGGGTAAGTGCATCACTAGTCTATGTGTAGACTGCACATAGACTGGTGGTGATATTATGAGTCCTCGCAAGTGCGGATGCGGCCATGCCAATCCCCACAGACTTCCCCGTACTCGCCAGTGCCCGGTCGCTAAGCTCGAACGATATGTCGAGCCGTGCGTGCTTCTACTTCTTGCCGAGCAGCCGTCACACGGCTACGAACTGATGGAGAGGCTGGATGACAGCGGGTTGGCTGTGGCTTCTCCAGGTCACGGGGTAGTCTACCGGACGCTGCGCCATCTTGAGAAGCTCGGACTAGTCGTTTCCGAGTGGAAGACCGGCGAATCGGGCCCCGCGCGTCGCCTTTACCACCTTACTCTTGAAGGGCGCAAGTATCTATCTGATTGGCGTGATCAGGTCGAAATCAGCATCAGACATCTACAGGGTTTCGCCAGGCGATATGACCATTTGCCCGCAGAATGAACCGGTAGACCGAGTCGTGATTCTCGTGTGATCGGATTGGAGGAAGCACATGCTAAAGCTATTGCGCCTAGCGAAGCCCTACTGGCCCATGGTATTGCTGGGGCCAATCATGATGATGGTGGAAGTCCTATCCGAACTCGTTCAGCCGCGGCTCATGGCCAGCATTGTGGACAAAGGGATCGCCAGGGGAGACCTCATGTATATAATGCGGACCGGAGGAATCATGCTCTTGGTGGCGATAGGCGGGATGCTCTTCGGTCTGGGCATGATCATCGTGTCCAGCAATGCCTCCCAGCGCTATGGCGCCGACCTTCGGAGGGCGGTTTTCAGCAAAGTTATGCGCCTACCTACCCCGGACTTGGATAAGTTTCGCTCGGGCTCGTTGATCACGCGGCTCACCAGCGACGTCACTCAGATGCAGCAACTGCTCATGATCCTGATGCGAATGCTGGTTCGCGCGCCCATGCTCTGCTTTGGGAGCATCGCGATGGCAACCAGCATGAGCCCATCTCTATCTAGGGTATTTTGGGTCGCGGTTCCGGTGCTGTTTGCTCTAATGTGGGTGATTCAGTCGAAAGGCATTCCTCTGTTTGGCAAGGTGCAACAGAGATTGGACAGAGTAAATACTGTCCTGCAGGAAAATCTTGCTGGCGTACGAGTTAACCGGGCCTTCGGAAGGAGTGATTACGAGATCGAACGCTTCGGCGTTGAGAACACTGCGCTGGAGACCTCAAGCGTCGAAGCTGCCCGGGTAATGGGCATTTTTGACCCGGTAATGGCATTTGGCATGAACCTGACGATAGTGCTGGTGGTCTGGTTGGGTGGGGACATGGTGAACACCGTCCTTCCCGACGGTACATCAGCTTTCACCGTGGGGCAGATGATGGCGTTCATCTCGTATACGACGCAAATACTCTTTGCGCTGGTGAGGAATGGTGTCCTGGTCAACGCAATAGCTCGGTCCAAAGCTTCCGCTAACCGGATAAACCAGGTCATGGAGACGGTCCCCCAATTTAGCGATCCGACCGAGCCTCTTGCCAACAGAATCGCCGACGGCCGGGTGGAATTCAAGGACGTTTCTTTCAGGTACCCAACGGCAAGCGGCGACCCTGTGTTACGGGACGTCAGTTTTGTGGCTGAGCCGGGCAGAACAACAGCCATAATCGGTACCACCGGCAGCGGTAAGAGTACCCTTGTCTCGCTGATTCCCCGGCTGTACGATGTGCTCTCCGGTTCAGTACTCATCGATGGCGTGGATGTAAGAGATTACAAGATTGAAGAACTGCGCTCGGGTATTGGTATGGTCATGCAAGACACCGTGCTCTTCTCAGGACAAGTGCAGGACAATCTTCGTTGGGGCCGCGCCGATGTCGGGACGGACCATATGCGCGAAGCGGCACGAGCAGCTGAGGCTGATGATTTCATCTCAAGACTTCCCAACGGTTACGCCAGCGAATTGGGTCAGCGCGGCAGCGGCCTTTCTGGAGGGCAGAAGCAGCGTTTGGGCATCGCCCGTGCCCTCATTCGAAAACCCAAGATCCTTATCCTCGATGACGCGACCTCGGCGGTAGACATGGGAACCGAGGCCCGCATCCAGGAGGCTCTCAGGAACAAGGACTGGACTTGCACGACGCTGGTAATTGCCCAACGGGTCTCCAGCGTCATGGACGCTGACCAGATTATCGTCCTCGACGATGGTCGCATCACCGGCAAGGGCACCCACAAAGAACTGATCAGCAATAATGCGATCTATCGGGAGATCGTCCAATCACAGTTCGGCAAGGAGGCGATCTCGAATGGCTAGAAAACCAGATATCGAGCAGTCCCGGAGTCTCGAGCCGGCCATGAGAGGAATAGGGTCCACGCCCATGGGTCGCGGTGGAGGAGGCGGAGGAACAGGCGGACCGTTCGGCGGCATGTTTGATGCGGCGGCGAAGCCCAAAGACGCCAAAATGACGCTACGACGATTGATGGCTTTCTTAGGGCCTCACGTGTCCTCCTTGACCCTCGTGTTTGTCCTGGTTCTGGTTAGTTCCGGTCTTAGCCTGCTGGCATCGCGCATGATTGGAATAGCCATTGACCGCTACATTGTACCGGGTGATCTCGCAGGACTGGCAAGGCATGTGGCTTGGTTGGTATTGGTCTACCTGGTTGCCAATGGCTCCGCATGGTTGCAGACTTTCATAATGGCGGGTGTTAGCCAGCGGGTGGTCAAGGAGTTACGTCGGCAGCTCTTCGCACACATCCAGAGACTTCCCATGACCTACTTTGATGGCCGTACCAGAGGAGAGATCATGAGTCGTTTGGCCAACGATGTTGAGACCGTCTCACAGACGCTGTCCACATCGGCGACTCTGGTGTTTTCCTCTGTGGTCACGGTCGTCGGGGCATTAGCTGCCATGCTGGCGCTGTCGCCACTAATGGCATTGGTTACCCTGGTCTCAGTTCCCTTAGCCACGGTATTGGCTAGGCGCATCGCAAGTCACAGCCGTGGCATGTTCCGTCAGCGTCAGCAACATCTGGGTAGGCTAAACGGCCTCATTGAAGAGTCGGTGACCGGCCACAGAGTAGTACAGGCATATGGACAGGAAACGAACATCCTTCGGGAGTTCGCAGCGGTCAACGACAGACTCCGTCAAGCGGGAACAGCCGCTGAGACATGGAGTGGCATGGTACGGCCGTTGATGACTGTAGTCAGCAGCATTTCCTTCGGTGCCCTTGCCGTGATGGGCGGGTTGTTAGTACTCCGTGGTCGGATGCGGATCGGCCGGATAGCCAGCTTCATGCAGTACAACAAACAGTTTTCTGGACCGGTGAACGCGCTGGCCACTCAGTTCAACACGTTGCAGTCGGCTATAGCAGGACTGGAACGAGTGTATGAGGTGTTGGATGAAGCACCTGAAACGGAAGACCAACCCGGGGCCGTTTCTCTGGAAAACGTGGCAGGCGATGTGCAGTTCCAGGACGTCATTTTTGGCTATCGCCCGGACAAGATGGTCCTGCGAGATGTCTCGTTACATGCGGAGCCAGGTCGCACTATCGCCATCGTTGGACCTACCGGCGCCGGGAAAACGACCCTCGTCAACTTGCTGATGCGTTTTTACGATGTGGGGAAGGGTTCCATAGCCTTGGACGGCCACGATGTCAGGTCTGTCACTCGGGACAGCCTGCGCCATGCCATAGGTGTTGTCCTCCAGGATACGTATCTTTTCGCAGAAAGTGTTCGGGACAACATCCGCTATGGCCGGCTGGACGCTAGCGAGGAGGAGATCATCGCTGCGGCCAAGCTCACGGGCGCGGATAGCTTCATCCAACGCCTACCCGGTGGGTATGCCACTGTGCTCACCGAGGAAGGTGCCAACCTCTCTCAGGGACAACGGCAGCTTCTGTCTATCACGCGAGCCGTGCTGGCGAACCCACGGGTGCTGATCTTGGACGAGGCCACATCCAGCGTGGATACCCTCACCGAGTTGAAGGTCCAAAAAGCCATGCTGAAACTCATGAAAGGGCGGACCAGTTTCGTGATCGCTCACCGACTTTCCACTATCCGCAGCGCGGACGAGATCGTCTTCATGGATGACGGCAGAATCGTCGAACGGGGAAACCATCAACAACTACTGGATCTCAAGGGACGATACGCTTCGTTGTACTACAGCCAGTTTCATCGCGAAGAAATGGTGCGCCAGGCGGCGACAAGGGCGGAGTCGGCAACGATGGTGATGAGGCCGCTTGAGGCTTAGTAAGCGGAAGCGCGTCACCCCGTCATTGAGTCTGGCTAGCTGTCGTCTAGTCTGTGGGTAGGTACTCGGGAACATAACCCCCCGGGTCGGTAGGAGGGTGGTCAAATAACGGCCACCCTCCTGTTGGATCCCGATCAACGGCGTTTGTCACGCGTAATCAGTTACGTTGGCGCTCACTCAGTCCCCACCGATCACTGGCCTTCGTGTTGACCTACCTTCAACCATGTCTTACATTGTTAGTAGTAAGATGTTCAAGAAGTAGGTGGACGAATGGAGAAAGTGATCACCTTATCCGAAAAGGGACAGGTCGTGATACCCAGCGAAATCCGCCAGAAGTACGACCTGCAGAAGGGCGATAGATTTCTCGTCAAAGACGAAGGCGGAAGCATCACCCTCACGCGCCTAGAACGCCATCCCTTGCTCGGATTACGAGGGGCGTACAAAGGACAAGGCGATCTGACTTCGGCTTTATTGAAGGAGCGCAGGTCGGATCGGGAGCGAGAGGAACGCAAAGAATGACTAGGCGTTATGTCCTTGACAGTTACGCCTTGTTGGCGCTGTTGCAGGACGAAGTCGGTGCCCAGGAAGTAGAGGATCTCATCGTTTCAAACGATACCGAGGTCACGGTGAGCGTCATCAACCTTGGCGAGGTGGACCTTTTCCCACCCGAAAATCAGAGCTGATTACGTAAACTAGCCACGGCACTGGCTACCAACTAGCCACCGCAACTAGCTGCTGTGCAACTCCCCAGCGCACTAGTTTTTGCGAAGACTCTATGAGCCGAAACATCAAACTACCCCTTCGTCACCAGCTCCGGAATCCACTCGTAGAACGGCCAGCGCTTCTCCAGCTTCAGCACTTCCATATAATCCGGGCCAAGTGCTTCCTGAGCTGCCTGTTCGCTGATTCGCTGACCCGGCCAGTCGGTACGGTTGGACATATGCAGCGCCAACCGAGCCATAAACGCGGCGGTCCCCTCTAGAGCCCGAGGAGATACCTTATCCAGCGTGTCGGCTGCGGAGTGGCCCCAGCCTCTGGTCCCTGTGCTTGTGTCGCTAAACTCGCGGATCCCGCCCGTCGGGACGCCCATCAGCTGGAACGGCAAATGGTCGCTGTACAGGCTGATTGTGTTGGCCACCTGGATTGGCTGCTTCATGTCCTTTCCGAGGCCGAGACGCTTGGCGGCGTTCCTACGAGATGTCGTCCGCACCCTATGAGATGCTTGTCTACATTATATGGTAAGGATGGGCGCACCTGAACCCAGTTTGTGTCCATTTAGGGAGTAGCGCGTGGCGGATGGCCCGTGGTCTACCCCTCCTTGCCTGCAACTGTTAGTATTACTCTTGGATTTGGGGCGCTCGCAGGATGACTTCTAGGAGGGTGATGTGTTGCAGTACAGACAATTTGGGACCACCGGCGCCAAGGTCTCCGCCCTTGGGTTCGGGATGATGAGGCTCCCCGTTCACGACAACGACCCCGCAAAGATAGACGAGGAAAAGACCGCCGAGATGGTCCACTACGCCATAGAGCACGGCGTCAACTACTTCGATACCGCCTACCCCTACCACCGGGAGCAGAGCGAGGTCATGGTGGGAAAAGTCCTCCGGGGCGGCTACAGAAAGAGGGTCTATCTCGCGACCAAATGCCCTATATGGATGCTGGAAACCCGGGACGATTACGACCGGTTCCTCGACACCCAGCTGAAGAGGCTTCAGACGGACCACATAGATATGTATCTTATGCACGCTATAAGCAAAGAGCGCTGGCAAGTAATGAAGAAGACGGGGTTTGATGAATTCCTTGACGCCGCTAAGGCCGATGGTCGCATCACGTACGCGGGCTTTTCTTTCCACGACGACCTGGCCATGTTCAAAGAGGCTGTGGACGGCTACCCGTGGGACCACTGCCAGATCCAATACAATTACATGGACGAGAACTATCAGGCAGGGACCCAGGGTCTGCTTTATGCGGCCAGCAAGGGTTTGGCGGTAATCGTGATGGAGCCCTTACGCGGCGGACGGCTCGCCCAGAGAGGCCCCGACGAGATTTCACGTCTCTGGGATTCATCGCCTATCAAGAGGAGCCCTGCTGAGTGGGGGCTCCGGTGGGTGTGGAACCATCCCGAGGTCAGCGTGGCCTTGAGCGGGATGGGAGAGATGAGCCAGTTGGTAGAGAACATAAACGCGGTCGAGACCGCGCTCTCCGGTTCGCTCACTCTATCGGAGATGAAGATCATAGAAGGCGTCCGGGACGCGTACCTAAAACGCGTGAAGGTTGGCTGCACCGGATGCGAATACTGCATGCCGTGTCCCCAGGGCATCAACATACCCGAGTGGTTCGACGCCTACAATCGGGCAAGCATGTACGA
>DAIRWA010000090.1:0-6039 GCA_036802545.1 Bacillota bacterium
CCACCGTACCCTTGGCACCGGATATCTGGAAAGAACGCGCCGGTCCCGCGCCAGCAGGACCCGGGACAGGCAGGAGATCCCATCGGTTTTTGATTTCGGCCAGTGCGTCTTCAGCCGACAGTCCGGGCGTGTCGGATCCGGGGCCTATTGGCATGACTTCTATGAAGCGGACGTGCAGCGGCCGATCCACAGAGAGACCGGCAAGGTCCCCTATCTCCGAGTCATTTACCCCCTTTAACAGCACCGCGTTGATCTTCACAGGGTGCAATCCGGCCGAGAGAGCGGCCCGAATTCCGTTCAGCGCGTCTTCAAGTCTGCCGTTCTGGGTGAGCTCCTTGTAGGTGGAGGGATTGAGGCTGTCCAGGCTGATATTCACGCGATCTAGCCCGCCATCTTTGAGAGACGCCGCGTATTTGGAAAGGAGGACCCCGTTGGTCGTCATGGATACATCGGGCATGCCGGCCAGTTTGATGCCTCTTACCAGATCTACGATGCCCGTTCTGGTCAGCGGTTCTCCTCCCGTCACGCGTACGTGGGATATCCCAAACTCCCGGGCCACCCGGACTATCCTCAAGATTTCCTCGTGCCTCAAGGTCCCACACTCGTAGGCAGACGCCCCGCCTTCAGGCGGCACACAGTAGGCGCAGCGAAGGTTGCATCTATCGGTCACAGAGACCCTGAGATAGTCTATTATCCTTCCCAGACTGTCCTTCAACTGCGTCTCTCCTCTTCTATGTCTGAACTGATTCCCACTGAACCTTGCCTGTGTCTCTCAAGTCATATCCTCCCAGGGCCAAAACTCGTTCTCGAAATTGGCAGCCCACAATAAGCGAGAGCACTGCCTTCACCCCGGGGTGGTCCGTGTGTTCATTGGGTATAAGCAGGTCGTAGCGTTCTTCTCGCCACGGGACGAAATCCAGGCCAAGAGCTCTGGCTGCCGAGTACACGCCCAGCCCCGCGTCCGCGGCTCCGCTCTTCACGGTCGCCGCGACTTGGGTGTGAGTATATTCCTCTCGTTCGTAGCCGGCGATTTTGGTCCCGTCCAACCCTTTGGCTTTCAAAGCGAAGTCAAGAAGCACTCTGGTACCAGAGCCTTTTTGACGGTTTGTGAACTGCACGCCGGGCTTCAGAAGATCTCGAACCTGCTTGATGTTTTTCGGATTGTCCGGTTGAACCAAGAATCCTTGCTGCCTGTAGACCAGGGTAACGAGCCTGGCCGGCACGTCTTTCAGATACTTCTCGACGTAGTCTACGTTGTACCGTCCCGACTTCTCGTCCAACAGGTGAGTCCCGGCGAAATGGGCCTCGCCCCGCCTGATCGCCAGAATTCCGCCCAAGCTTCCTTGGTTGGCGGATGACAGCGTCATCCCCGGATGTAGTTCCCTGAGCATGCTGGCTATGACGTCCAGGACGATATCGTGGCTGCCGATGGCCACTACCTGCCCCAGGATCTCTTCCAGCGGTCTATGGAGAGTGACAGATACGGTGCTCTGCCCCGCCAAGCCTTCAGTCCCGCGAGGAACCACAATGGTCCCATCGGCTCGCACTAAGGATGAGGTCAAGGCAGCACCGCGCCTCATGGGAGTGGCCACCAAACGCTGGCCGACTTTACCGACCCTTACTCTGACGAACTCATCCACTCCCATGGGAGAGACGATGCTCCTAGACAAGGTAGCGTCGATGCTCTGGGGCTTAGGTTCCGGAAGCCCAAGGAGACCGAAGATGAGGGGTCGTACGAACAACTCCATTGTGAGAGAAGCCGATACAGGATATCCGGGTACTCCGATAACGGGTTTTCCTTGGATAACCCCAAGGACTACCGGTTTTCCCGGCCTGGTGGCCACTCCGTGCACAAGCAGCCGGCCCAAGGATGCGATCACACGGGCGGTGTAGTCTTCCGTGCCGTGTGATGATCCCGCTCCGATTAGGATTATGTCACAACGGGAAACCGCTTTAGACACCGTATCCCGAATAACCTCATATTCATCCGGTACGATGGGGAATACCTCTGCGTTCGCGCCCCACTCGGTTACCATGCCTGTGAAGACGGTGGAGTTAAACTCGATGATTTCGCCCGGCCCCGGGATGCTGCCCGCCGGAACCAGTTCAGAACCGGTAGGGATGATTCCCACTGACGGCTTTCTGCGGACTGTCACGTCAGGCACTCCGCCCGCGAGGATAGCTCCCAAGTCCGCCGGTCGTAATTTGGCGTTAGCCGGAAGAATCATCTCGGTTTCGACCATGTCTTCTCCGTAGACCCGGACATTTTCCCAGGGGGAGACAGGGGAGATGATCTCTAGGCAATCGTCACCCAGGTCGTTTAGCTCTTCGACCATGATGACGGCATTGTTGCCGTCAGGAAGCGGGTCTCCCGTATCGACCCAAGAAGCGTCTCTTCCCACTTTCAGCGTGATCGGGGAGGTTTCGCTCGCCCCAAAGGTGGTAGGGGCGTTAACCGCGATACCATCCATGGCCGCTCCGTGGAAGTGGGGGGAAGAGACCTTGGCGATTATCGGCCTGGCAGTCACTCGCCCAAGGCACGCACGTGTAGGCAGTATCTCATCCGGCGTCAAGGATGTTCCCACCGCGGACCTAAAGACTCTTATAGCTTCGTCATAAGGTATGTTCTCTAGGAACACCGTCCGTCCTGACGCGTCTCTTTGTTCCAAACTACCGCTACCTCCCAACTGCTATCGGTTACGAGTTCGCGCGAGCGCCTAGACTGAATACAGTGCCACCTGTACCGTTGTGCCCTTTTGAAGCCCCTCGGACTTACGTGGTATCACGATTTCGCCGTGAGCTCTCACCATGGTCGTAATCAGTCCCGACTTCCCAAGCACCGGCTCTGCCCAGACTCCGTCTGTTCGTGTGATTAGCCTTACCCGGATATGGTCTTGTCTTCCAGGGGCTGACGAGACGTTTCGGGACAGCCGGGCCGTTACCGTAGCCTCTGGAGGCGATGTTTGCTGACCTGATCGTAGGGGCCCCAACCTGCCGAGCATTGCTTCGATGGCGGGACGGACGAAAAGGCTGAAAGCAGTCAGAGCGGAGACCGGATGACCCGGAAGGCCGAACAAAAGTGTTTTGCCTGTCGCTCCAATGATGACAGGCTTGCCGGGACGCACGGCGACTCCGTGGACTAAGACTCCCGGAGGCCCTAAGTCCGAAAAGACTTTTACCGTATGGTCTCGAGTGCCCACCGAACTGCCTCCCGACACCACTATTACGTCCGCCGATGACAGGCCGCCTTGTACCTTGGCGCGGAGAGCGTCGTAGGTATCCTCGGCGATCCCGAGGATCCTGGGTTCCCCTCCGGCCGATTCCACAGAAGCTGCTATGGAGTAACTGTTTATATCGCGCATTTGTCCGGGACCAAGGGGGGCTTCCGGCGGCACTATCTCATCGCCGCTGGAAATGACTGCTACAATAGGCTTCTTGTAAACGGGCACATTGCACATTCCTAGGGCAGCCAGCGCGCCAATGTCGGGCACCCTCAACAGAGAACCTTTTAGGAGCAGCAGAGAGCCTGCGGATACGTCCTCGCCCTTCCGTACTACGTTCTCTCCGGGTGAAACGGGCTTGCTTACGAGCACGGTTGAATCCCCTAGGATTTCTGTGTGTTCGATCATGACACAGGCATCCGCGCCCTCAGGCAGGAGTCCTCCAGTGGGGATTTGAGCCGTCTGCCCGGCAAGCAGTCCGCGTTCGGGGATGCCGCCCATAGGTATGTCTTCTACCACTTGGAGGATGGCCGGGAGGGGTTCCGAGGCGCCGAACGTGTCTTTTGCCCGCACTGCGTACCCGTCTACGGTGGATCTATCGTAAGGCGGGACGTCTTCCCCCGATGTCACGTCTTTTCCCAGGACTCTGCCTCGACACATCGTTAAGTGAACGTTTTCAACCGGGGGTTCGGGCGGACTCCCTATGGAGAAAAGGGTCCTAAGCGCCTCTTCAACTGTCTTTACCTGAAAGAACCGGTCCATGACATCCTCCCGCGAGTAAGTTCTCACAAAGAGTCTGTCCCACGAAAAGAAGCCAACACGTAAAACATGAAAGCGCCTTCTTTGGCGCTCGCTTTGTGAGATACGCGGCGACACAAAACAGCCTCGCTATCTGCCAAGGGTGATGCCACCTGTGGCAGATCAAAGGACGATGCGTATCTCTCTATCCAGCGTGCTCCTTTCCAAAGTGGGAGGCAAGTCCGTTTCCAGACCTCACCCTACCGGCCGTTGTCCATAAGCTTCGACCCTTAGGATCAACGGCTCGGAGCAACTATTTGACTGTACACATTATAGCATTGAACGTGGACAGGCACACGGAGAAGCACTGCAACTGTCTGCAGTCTATGTAGTCGACAGACTGACACTCGTGACCCGGTGTGCGAAGGTCCCGCCGTTCAGGGGGACGTCTCGTGAGGGTTTCATCGCCTGTTGCGTGGACGAGTTCGCCTTCGGGTACTTCCTCCGCGGAGTCTTCTCCGAGTGAGGTGAACTTCGCGATGTTCATCTGCGCTATCTATCTTCTGCCGACACCGTTGTCTTCGCTCCGCTGTACCCCGGTCGCCTCTTCAAGACAAGCAAGACTCCCATAAGAGGCAGCGCCCAAACGAGAACCGTGTACGGGGCGAAGGCCACCGGTGATACCTGTAACGTGTCTCCGCACATGGCGGCCATGACATTCCAGGGGATGACGCCCGCGGCGGGCACGCCCGAATCCGCCAAGACGCCCGCAAAGTCTTCTTCGCTTATCCCCAGCTCTTGCCGCTTGGCTGTCATGGCGCGCCCGGGAATTATGACGGACATGGCTTGGTTCGCGGCGATAGCAGTGGACAAAACGCTGATTCCCATGGCGCCCAGCAGGAACGAGACTCTGTTGTGGAGCTTGCTGACGAGTCCCCTAGAGATGTCGTCCATCATTCCCGAGGACTCCATAATCCCGGTATACATGCCCGCGAAGAGCAGGAGGAGAGCCATGTTGGTGGTTCCCCGAAGGCCACCGCTGTGGAATACCCCTTGAACCTCCGGGCTCGCCCCTTTGGAGCTGTAACCCAGGAGCACTGAGCGTATGAGGTCGGGAAGGTTTCCGTGCTGATAAAAAACGGCGACAACGCCTCCGGCGAAAAGACCCGCGGCTAAGCACAGTCGCACCGGAATTCGGCGGGAGGCAAGCAATATAACTATCAGAGGGGGGACCAGGACCCAGGGCGTGATCTTAACCATCTGCGTGAGTCCTTGAAGGAACTGGCTTTGCCACAGAAGGCCCCCGCTTTGTGTGGATGCTTTTACAGTGAACCCCATAACCATTGCCGCTACTACGCATATGGCCAGGGCAGGCAGTCCTGATTTAAGCAGTCGTCTGCTCGCTTTGCGTAAGTCCGCGCCCGTCATATCCACTGTCAGGTGAAAGATGCCTGAAAGGAATGAGATGCGATCTCCAAAAATGTCTCCCGACATGATAGCCCCGGCGACCGGCGCGAGAGGCAGACCAAACGCTCGCGCTATCCCCATGACTGCTACGCCTACGGTGGCTACTGTCCCGACAGAGCTTCCGATTAAGGTCGATAAAGCAGCCGACAGCAAGAGCCCGGCCAGTATGACGTGTTTTGGGTCTATAAGGGAGACCCCGTAGTAGACCAACCCTTGGATAGTCCCCGACGAAAACCAAGCCGCGGTCATCATGTTTACCAGGAGTACGAGGATGGTCACGTTCTTGACCTTGGCCATGCCGCCGGCCATGAAGGCAAGAAGAGTCCGTCCGGTGACGGCACCCGCGGTCGATGCGCCGGTGTCATCATCGCGTCGTGCCCCACACGAGCGTGCCCATGCACATAAGCCGGCTATGATTGTCCCGGCCCCCATGGCCCAAAACGGAGGGACATCTATGACAATTGTGATGACCAAAGCCGCTATGAGGCCTAACGCCGATACATAGGAAAATGGGCTGGCTCTCGCGTTATCCAACTTCTCTTCGTCACCGGCTTTCTCTGACATAAGGTCCATAATTCGACAAGGGGGATTGGACTCCTTCACCTGCATGAAT
>DAIRWA010000090.1:6049-6867 GCA_036802545.1 Bacillota bacterium
GGCCTAACGCGGATATGTGGGAGAACAGCTGTCCACCTGCGGAGACTCGTTTGCTTGTGTTTTCGTTATCCAAGTCGCTACCTCACTGACTTTCTTCGCCATAGGGTCGATAATTCGACAAGAGCGACGGGAGTCCTTCAGGCCGCGTATTCCGAGGACAAGAAAAAGCTCTGTGATTGCCCATAACTATGCAGGATATTCACCCATTCGAGTCTCTCGTCGTGACTGGGAAATGGCGCGGAGACCCGGCCCAGAACGGGGCTGGCTCCTGACTGTTCTCTTGTCTCTTGGAAGGCAACATAGGGGATTGCATGTTTTGGGGTTTTTCCAACCAAACTACCTGTGTAGTCAAGAGACATTCTGTCAGGAAGGTGAGTAATGACCATGTCGGGTATCAATTGGATCACGCGTATTCTCACGATAATTGGTGGTCTGAACTGGGGACTCATCGGTCTTGCCAATTACAATTTGGTGTCAGCCATTTTTGGGGAAGGCACAGCCGCTGAGAGAGTTGTGTACGCGTTGGTAGGGATTGCGTCGGTATGGGAGTTGATACGGCTCCTCATGAGGGAACCCGAGAGAGTAGAAGCCAGACGCAGCTAGCCAACTGGAAGCGAACTAGACATGCGGCACTCGACTTACGCGGCGGCCGGCTCCTTTTCGTGAGTTGGCCGCCGGACTCTACGAGAATACACCTACGCGCCAGACGAGAACAGGTTATTCGTGGATGACGACCTTGGTGCGCTCCGGGATGAAGTCGTAGATCCACTTGGCGTTCTCGACCTCAAGGCGAATGCAGCCGTGGGACGCGGGCGTCC
>DAIRWA010000091.1:0-6274 GCA_036802545.1 Bacillota bacterium
CTACCTCGGGGGAATGGACGAATCCATATCACTGCCACGCCTCCCCGAACCCCGAAAGGTTGTCCCCGCAGGTTCGGTCGGAATAGCCGGAACGCAGACGGGCATTTATCCGTGGGATAGTCCGGGAGGCTGGCGCATACTGGGCCGTACACCTTTACGCCTATTCGAGCCTCTCGAGGACGACCCCTCACTTATACATCCGGGAGACACAGTCCGATTTGTTCCGATCAGAGGAGATGACCTGCGTCTGACGGGCGCTTCGGCGTCGGAGACGAGCACCTGGGCTTCGGTGAAGACCGCGTGGGAGCCGGAAATACCCGGGTATAGACGTGGGGCCACCTGTGCGTCAGAAACTACGGGGCGCTGGCGTAAGGTCGGGTGTGAGGAAGTCGGAGGCGCCTTTCAATCTATCCCCGGCTTTCGGGTGGAGACTCCCGGATTCCTCTCGCTGATAGTAGATGAAGGGCGGCCCTGGCACCGAAAGCTAGGCGTCCCTGTCTCCGGAGCCGCTGACTTAGCATCTTACCGCCTCGCGAATGCCTATTGCGGAAACCCGCACGGCACTCCGGCCTTAGAAATGACATATCTTGGCGGAAAGCTCATCGCCGAAACATCTTTGACGGTCGCTATAGCAGGCGCTCCGGCCCCCATATCGGTGAACGGCAGCCTCGTTCAGCCATCCGGTCCGATCCTGGTTCCTGAAGGCGCCCTCTTGGAGATCGGGCCGATGATGACCGGCTGTAGAGCTTATCTTGCCGTATCGGGTGGATTTCACGTGAAGAAGATCCTAGGCTCATCGTCGACTTATCTGCGGGGCCGGTTCGGCGGCTTTTTCGGACGCGCCTTGAAAGCGGGCGACATCCTCAGGGTCGGGCCATCTCCTGGGCATCAGGAGATAGTCGCCAAGAGCCAGGCCTATCCTTATCCCAAGCCCCTGCCATCACTATACGGAGACGTTTTCTCGGGAACCGGCGAAATCGTCTTGAGGGTAACCCCCGGGCCCGAGGCGCAGGGACAAATCGCGCCCGCGCTTGTACAACGCAAAGGCCCTCTGGACGCGCTATGCGCCTCCATCTACACGGTAAGACCCGAATCGGACAGAATGGGCTTGCGGTTCGATGGGCCCGCGCTGCCATTTGGCGGCGATATCCTGTCATCGCCTGTAGTTCCCGGCACCATCCAAGTGCCGTCAGACGGGCATCCTCTGCTCTTACTCGCGGACGCCCAGACCACCGGCGGATACAAGCGAGTCGCCGTGCTATCATCTGAGTGTCTAGGCATCGCCGGCCAGCTCCGTCCCGGAGATAGAGTAAGATTCGTCCTCTAGAGCGCAGAAGATCCGCGACTGAAGATGGGAAGGTTTGTCGGATCGGGTACCCCTTACGGCACGGAAGACCGGGACAAAGGCACCACTATCGGGCTCTGTATCAGATCATGCCTGGTCACCAAGGCGTCCACCCCATAGACCGCGCGGACGATATCAGGCGTCAAATCGTCGGGAACGACCGACGCTACTACCTTGCCGTCCTTCATGAAAAGCAACCTGGAAGCGTGTCGCAACGCGAGGTTAAGGTCGTGGATAACCGCCACGAATGTCTTGCCCGATGACGCCAGGGAAGTCATCAGTTCCATCACCATAATCTCGTAGTACAGATCCAAGTGGGCGGTCGGCTCGTCCAAGAGAAACACCTGGGGATCCTGGCAAACCGCCCGAGCCAGATAGACCCGCTGCCTCTCTCCGGAAGAAAGCTCGGTGATGGACCGATCTCGAAGATCCCACACCTGGGCCAGCTTCATGGCCTTCTCGGCGGCCTCTCCGTCGGTTCCCGCGTCGTCGGGCCTTGCCGCGTACCTCCCCAACAAGACGGTCTCCTCCACGCTAAACCCGAACAACGGCACCGCCTCGTCGCCAGAGTAGGTTATGAGCCTGCTCCGCTCGGAAAAAGAGGACTTGTGGACATCAATGCCATATACCTCCGCCACCCCCTTCTCGGGACGCAGGTATCCGGATATGGTCCTGAGAAGCGTGCTCTTGCCGGACCCGTTGGGCCCAACCACCGCGCACACGGTTCCCGCCGGAACTTCTATGGAAACTCCTCTCACCACCGGGTCTCGACCGAAGCCGAAGACAAGGTTCTCGGTCCTAAGCGCCATAATGCTCACTATTTATCCCTCCTCGCTTTGAAAAGCAGGCGAAGAAAGAAGGGAGCGCCCAAGAGGGACGTGACTACGCCAACGGGAATCTCCCTGGGCGGGGCCACCGTCCTTGCCAGCAAATCCGACAGGACGAGAACGTTCCCCCCCGCAAGCGCCGAAAGCGGCATCAACCACCTGTGCCCGGGCCCTGCTATCAAACGGACCGCGTGGGGCACTATTAACCCCACAAAGCCCACCGGACCCGTGAATGCCACGCTTGCCGCCGTCACAAGAGACGCCGCCCAGAGAAGCCGTCGTTTTACTGTCTCGATGGGGACTCCTAGGTGGAATGCCGTCTCCTCGCCAAATGAGATGGCGTCAAGGGATCGAGCCGACTTCCACAGCACAGTCATGCCCACGGCGGTGTAAACTGCCGCCGCGCCTACGGACTGCCATGTGGCTCGAGTCAGACTGCCCATGGTCCAAAAAACGATCTCGTCCAATCGCTCCCGCATCACAACCATTATCAGGGCGATGGCGGATGCCACCAGACTGGATAGGGCGACGCCCGAAAGGAGAAGCGTCCAAGTGTCTGTCCTTCCTCTGTGGGTCGCAAGTCCATGCACGACAGCGATGGAGAGGGTCGCTCCCGTGAAGGACAACGCGGGAAGCCCCCACACACCCCAAGTCCCTCCGATTCCCAAGACCAATCCGATGACCGCGCCCAAAGACGCTCCCGAGGATACTCCCAAGACGTAAGGGTCTGCCATGGGATTCCGAAATAGCCCCTGCATGACCGCGCCTGCAACACCTAAAGCCGCCCCTTCTATGAACGCCAAGATTACCCTAGGAAAGCGCAAGGTCCACAATATGGCGGAATAGGTGTTTTCGGGCTCTTGTATGCCCGCGCCGCCCGGTCCTTTGAGGAGAGCCCCCAGGGCGCCCCTCAAAGGCAACCGCACAGATCCCAAACACAGTCCCAAAGAGAGAACGACTCCAAAGGATAGCAAAAGGATGATCAGAAGCCCCTCTTGACGGGACCGGGTTTTCACTTTACTTGTCCGACGGCCTAATCGCCGCGGCTACTTCCTTTATTCCCTCCACCACGCCGGGACCCGGCCTGGAAATGAGGTCGGAATCCACAAAACTCACTCTGCCTTCACGAACAGCGCGCAGCGAATCCCACGCGGGAAGGGCGAAAAGCGGCCTCGCTTGGTCTTCGGGAATCGCGACCAAGATCACGTCAGGATCCTTCGTGAGCAGATCCTCCATGCTGATTTGAAGATATTGATCGGGCACATCTTGCAGCACGTTTTCGCCGCCTGCCACCTCAATAACATCGCTCACAAACGAGGTCGGACCTACGGTCCACAAATCGGGGTCTACAGCTACAAATACCTTGGGCTTAGAACCGCTGTCAGCGGCGTATGAGGCGGTAACAACGTCCATCTCGGCCTGTAGGTCTTCCGCCAGGTCTTTCCCCGCCTTGGGAGCCCCCAGGACCTTAGCAAGGTTCTCGATGTCAGACAGCACTTCGGCCACCGTTTGTGGTCCGGACGCGTAAACCGGCAGCCCAAGCCTGTCCATATCTTGTTCCGCCTGGGTCTTGAAATCCTTGGTCCCCGCTATAAGCACGAGGTCAGGCTTTACCGCGACTAGCGTCTCAAAGTTGATGCTGAAAGCGTCGCCTATCTTCTCCACGTCCAAAGCTTCCGCGGGCCTATTGCAATAGGTTGACACGCCTACCATCTTGTCGCCCAACCCTAAGGCAAAGACGGTTTCGGTCAAAGCGGGAGACAAAGACGCGATCCGTTTCGGCGTGCCTTTCACCGTGAAATCATTGCCAAGCCCGTCTTTGTGTGACTGCTCTGAAGCCCGGCATCCTGACAGTACCATCGGGACGAGCAGGGCCACTACAACCATAACCGATAAAGCGGCAGGCCACCGCTTAGTTGACTTCGTTCTCACGATTCGTTCACTCCTCTGATATCAAAACTCCTGGCGAACCGCACTCATCTCACAAAAACCCCCGGCCGGTAGCCGGGGGTTCACGTAAGTGCGCCATCACGTCCCCCCTTTCGCTCGAAGGCTAGGTTCGGATACGTTCAGGCAGGTCTCCTGGCTCCCGGATCACAGCTCCCATACCTTCCCAAGCATCATGCTCAGTGGATACTTTTGGGGCGCTCCCCGGTTACAGTGGCGGCACCGCGCCGGATTCGCGATCTATCGCTACACCGGCTTCCCTATTCTCCTCGGTTAAGGCACCTGAACGTAAGACTCTATTAAGTTGTTCTGCCTTTGGTTTATGAAAGGCCTTCCTTTGGAATACTTGAAAACGTATTTATGACTGGAGGCAAGGGCATGCTGCGTTGGCAAAAAGATAAAGACCTCGCCTGGGTTATTACTTTCACATCATTTCTGGTTTTCCTTCTGTCAGCCATAATCTGCGCATTCTTTGACTCCGCTCCCCGAGCGCTACCTCAGGCTGTTCTTCTGGCCAACCCTAGCCTTAACAGGGCATTTCTACGGGTACTCGCCAGCCTGGTCCGTTACTTAGCCCTAGGATCAGTAGGCTTGGGGATCTATGGGATCATTTTCTGGCCCCACGGTCGGGGCTGAAGTACAAGGAGCGGACCTCGCTACCCGACAGGCGTCTCCACGCTCCCTTAGGGAGACTCCCTAAGCGCACCGGCCCCACCTTGGTCCTGGTAAGACGACGCACACCGTAACCTGCCCAAGCGCACATCTTCTTGACCAAATGCTTTTCGCCTTCATGGACGCCTATCCTGAGCCTTTCCCTCCGCCCCTCTTTCGACGGCAAGAATCCGGCATAGTCGGCGACCACCTTGCGTCCGTCAATGTATATGCCCGATAGCATCTCCCGCGCTTTATCATCGTCTCTCTCACCTATGACCTCAACCATGTACTCCTTAACAACTTGGTGCTTAGGATGGGTCAATATATAGGCTAGCTCCCCGTCGTTGGTCAAGAGAAGGAGCCCGTCGGCGTCTTGATCCAGCCTCCCAATCGGGAAAATCCGCTCCTTCACGCCGCGGATCAACGATAGGACAGTGCGCCTAGAGAAAGGGTCGGAGCAGGTAGACAGGTAACCTACCGGTTTGTTAAGGGCAAGATAGACCCGGGGCTCGATGGACGTTACCGAGCGCCCGTCAACACTAATCTTGTCAGTTGCCCGTATCTTTTCGCCGAGCTTAGCTTTCCTGCCGTTTACCAGGACCCTGCCCTGTTCTATCAACAGGTCGGCGTGACGCCTGGACGCTACGCCGGCACCGGCTAAGAACCGCGAAAGCCTGACTTCATCTCCCGTGTCGGATCCCATGACGCCTCCTCTAAAGACGGTCCTGCCCTTAACCTGCACTTGGCCTGCGCTTGGCTTACCCTAGGCCTGCACTTGGCCGTTACCTATCCGTACAGGGGACTTACACAACAACAAGTCCGCGCCGAGATAGTCGGCCAGTATCGTTACCTGCCCGTGAGGGGCTCTTGCCACCGTGTGAAGCGCCATGTCCGGCGCACTAGCGAAACGGCAGCTCACGGGTCCGCCGTCTCCCTCGCTCCCTTAACGTCTATTTCAGAAGGGCTATCAGCTCTACTTCGACGCAGCAGTTCATGGGAAGCTCGGCGACTCCCACAGCAGCTCTGGCGTGAGCGCCCTGTTCGCCGAAGACCTTACCAAAAAGATCAGAAGCGCCGTTTACCACCTTGGGTTGATCGTTGAACCCTTCCGCCGAAGCCACGAATCCGGTGACTTTGGCGATCTGGGCCACATTGTCCAAATCCCCGGCCACGCTCTTAAGGGCGGCTATACAGTTGATTGCACACTGTTTCGCCTCTTCGTATGCCGTTTCTAAGGTTACATCCGAACCCACTTTGCCTCTCACTGCCAATTTGCCCTGTCGCATAGGAACTTGGCCGGATATGTACACCCACTGCCCTGCCTTAACGGCGGGAACATAAGAGGCTAAAGGCTTTACGACCTGGGGCAGTTCTATTCCGAGTTCTTTTAGCCTCTCCTCGACACGCACTACGCATTCCTCCTAAGAAGTCCTTGGGTTATCAGTTCAACTTCAATCATACTCCAGCCCGGTCTCGCGGTCTACCGCACCCAGGCCCGCCA
>DAIRWA010000091.1:6284-6812 GCA_036802545.1 Bacillota bacterium
ACAGGGCTCGCCAGATTAGAAGGGCGGCTATGAAGCCGCAGAGGTCTCCAAAGAGGCAGGCGGCCAGAGCGTGCCGGGTCTTCTTGATGCCGGCGGCTCCGAAGTAGACGGTCACAACGAAGAACGAAGTGTCGGTCGCCCCCTGCAGGATGGAGGCGAGGAGTCCCATCGAAGAATCCGGCCCGTAGGTGAGAAGGATGTCGCCCGTAAGAGCGAGGGCGCCGCTTCCGCTTATGGGCCGGATGACTATGAGAGGAATGACGTCGGCGGGAAGGCCCAGCGGCTTCAGAAGAAACCCAAAGACCCTCGAGGCCAATTCCAAGGCTCCCGAACCTCTGAAGCAGGAAATACCCACGTAGATTGCCACGAGGTACGGGAGGGTGTCCAGAGCGGCCCTAAGCCCCTCCTCGGCGCCCTTAATGAACGTCTCGTAGACCGGTACGCCTTTCAGGTGAGCGTACAGAGGGACGCCGATGAGGATGACCGGGAAGGAGTACACTCCGACGTTGGCGAGAAACGTCAGAAAGC
>DAIRWA010000092.1:0-6743 GCA_036802545.1 Bacillota bacterium
AAGGGTTTTCCAGTCTAGAGCGTGCGTTTTAGCATGAAGACCACTTTTCCGGCGATGTAATCGGGTGATACAAGGTTCTTTTCGTCAGATGCCAAGACGTATACCTCGGCGCGGCCAGGAAGCGAGTACCTTCTGGTTAGCTTCAGAGAGCCCTCGGATCTAATCAAGACCAAGTCTCCTTGTGTTTGAATCGCGCTGGGGTCGATTATGGCGATGTTTCCCCCCAGCAGATCCCCGAAACTTTCAGGCCCCAAGTTTGTGCGCAAGAAATCGCCCAGGTTGGTCCGTGTGTCCCGGATGCCCCCTCTAGAGTACACGGGCAAAGACTTAGGGCCGTCTCTTAACAGCTCGGGTTCAGACTTTTCCATAGGCAACGGAAACGCGCCTTTTAGCACTTCTTCCCTAAAATCCTTAATGCCTTTGTACCCTGCTTTTTCAAGCCAGTAGTAGACTGATTTCTGTTCGGCGTAGCCTAAGTTCTCCGCTAGCTCTCTAGCGGTTATGTTGGGGTTTTTCAAGACAAGCTTGGCCATGTCGTCTACAATGGACAAAGCGACTATCACTCCTAGGGAATTTGCCGGAACGAATAGAAGTTTATATTACCAAGAAGCAATCCCTTTACCTGACATGGGTAGAGGTAAGTACATAACTCAGGTATAGGAGGGCGCCGTTTTTTGCTGAGAAAGCTCTCTTTACACGGCTTTAAGTCTTTTTGCGACCGAACTGAAGTAGCGTTAGGTTCGGGCATAACCGCCATAGTGGGCCCAAACGGGTGCGGCAAATCAAACCTCGCCGATGCTTTGAGGTGGGTGCTAGGCGAGCAAAATCCCAGGATATTGCGTTCGGGAAAACTCCAAGATGTCCTTTTCGACGGGATGAACGGCGAAGGGGAGACCGAGATCTTGAGAAGATATACCAGGGACGGGTCCAGCGAGTACAAGCTGAACGGGCGGAATGTCCGTTGGAAGGACATAATCGAAACCCTCTCAGGCACGGGGCTGTCTCACACCGGTTACGTTGTCATAGGACAAGGCATGATACAAGAGCTTGTCTCGGGTAAGCCGGAGGACCGCCGGACTTGGATAGAGGAGGCCTCGGGCGTCGCACGGGTCCGGATGGACAAAAGGGAAACCGAAGCGAAGCTGGAAACCGCCAAGGCCGGACTTGCGCGTCTAGATGACTTAATCGTTGAACTTTCCGCAAGGCAAGCGCGCTTGGGTGCTGACAGGGACGCCGCCGCCGAATACCGGCGGCTATCTGCCCAACGCAAGGAAATTGAGCTTGCCATGTGGCTGTATCAGGTTGAGGAAGAAGGGAAGAGGGTAGTCACTGTCCGGCGTCGTCTGGAAAAGCAGAAATCGGATCTTCAAGACCTTGAGATCACCCTTCCAAAGATGAGGGCGGAGGAATCTTCTGTCGCGGTCAAGTGTGACGAACTGGAAGAAGTCCTGAAGGAAGTTCGAGGCGCAAGGGAAACCGCTGCGGGCGAGCTTTTGGAGTTGGAGAAGAAAAGGGATGGGGCGCGGAGCCTTGCTCAATTGTTGAAAAAAGAGCTAGAAACAAGGACGATTCGGAAAGACGCCATAGAAAGGGATCTTACAAATCGCGCGGCTGAAGACGAAGCACTGAGAATAGAGGCCGGCGTGCTGTCGGAGAGTTACGAGGCGGCGCTACAAGAACTTTTGGGCGCAGAGGAAACCAGGAGACAATCCGAGGCGTCCTTCAGGGAGTTCAGCGAGAGAGTGCTGGCTGTCAGGCAAGAGACCTTATCACTCACATCCGCTCACAACGCGTGCCAAAAGAAGAGAAACGATCAGAGGGCGCGCATGGAGTCTAAGAGGCGGGACCTGCAAGAACTGAAAGATTGGCTTCAAAACGCCGCCTTGGAAGAAAAGACCCGGGAATCCGAGTTGTCTTCCCTAACAGAGGAACTGGGGATCGCCTCACAAAGAGTCACTGAGGCGAGAGAACAGGTTCGTTCGCTAGCCGAAAAGGCTAAGACCACGAGAGACTCCTTGGACAAAGCTACGTCTTCTGAAAGGAACATCGGTTCTAGGCTTACGGGGGTCAGAGCGAGGAAAAGACTCCTTACTGATCTGGAGAAGTCATTTGAGGGTTATGGGAGAGGGCCCAGGACTGTCTTGGAAGGCAGAGCTTCCGGAAGACTTGAGGGCATAGAGGGCGCGGTAGGAGAACTCATAGACTGCGATCCCACATACATCCCGGCGCTGTCGGCTGCCATAGGTGGGGCGGCGGAAAACATAGTCGTCCGCGACGAAGGGGCCGCCGAAGATGCCATCCAGCTCCTAAAAGCCACCAAGAGCGGAAGGGTCACGTTTCTTCCTCTTTCTTTGATACGGCCTAGGCAGATGAACCAGCGTACGCTCACTTTGGCGAGAGAGATGAAGGGCGTTCGGCCTCTTAAGGACATCGTGTCGTATCCCGCTCACCTTGACGCGTGCGCCAAGTACCTGCTGGGGCGCGTAGTCCTAGCTGACACAATGGATGTTGCCTTGGAATTCATGAAGGCGTCAGGTTGGGCTACAAGGGTGGTTACGCTAACCGGCGAGAGTCTGGATCCCGGAGGAGCCATTACAGGTGGCGACGCTCCCAGGCATGAAACCATCTTCAGGCGAAAGGGGGAGTTGTCCGAGGTTCAAGCCCAAGAAAGCCGGCTGGCCCGGGAGCTTACGGACGCCGTGTCTTCGCGAAAGTCCCTAGAGAGAGACCTTTCGCTACTAGGACAGGAGCAAGAGAAGGCCAGGGCCGACTTATCCCAGAGAGAAACCGGGACCGCAAGGCTGGGCGAGGCGAAATCCCGCACTGAAGAAACGCTTAGGAATCTCATGGCTCAGGTGAGTCAAAAGGCTTCCGCGGTGGTACCGCTCGACCAAGAGATCTCTGCCCTCACGATCGAGTATGAGGCTACTATGGCCGAAGAAATGGGAATCTCGGCCCAGATGGACGAGAAAGAGATAGAACTTCGCCAGTGTGAGGAGAAGATGAGAGAGGGCCTAGCTAATGATCAAGGGCTTTCCGAGGACATTCGGGCGCTTGCTCAGACAAAAGAGGCCTTGGAAAGAGACTTGTCAGCCTTGGTACGTCGCCGAGAGAGCCTTTCCGGAGAATGTACCTCCTTACGACGTAACGTTGAGGATGAGGTCAATGAGATCGCCCGTCAAGAAGTGCTCTTGAATGAAGCCCAGAGTGAAGAGGCTCATCTATCGGAGACCATATCCAAACTAGACAGAGAAGTGGCCGCGCTGGCATCTCGACTCCAAGAGGTGACGACAGAGCGCGACACCCTTCTGGCTAAGCTTACCGCCATACGCGGGGATTTGGAGCGTGGGGAAAAAGATGTGACGGGACTTCTCACCAAAGTAGAGGAGTCCAAAGGTGAGCTGGATAGCCTCGTTGGGGCCTACGAGGAAACCAGAGACTACATCGCCGGCGAGTACGGGCTGGAAGACCCTGACGATGTCTACCACAAACGCATCTCCCGGTCGGCGGGTGCGCAAAAGAGGGAAGAGCTCGACGCGGCTATCGAGGCCCTAGGCGGCGTCAACCTCAAGGCCGAGGAGGAGCACCTTGAGATTTCTGACCGTATAGACATAATCAATCTGGAGAAAGAAGACATTCTTCAAGCGATAGAGGAGATCAATCTCACAAGAGAACTGGTTGAGAAAGAGATACAGTCCCGTTTTCTTGAAACCTTCAATCTGGTAGCCGAGAGTTTCAGCGAGGTATTCAGGGATCTTTTTGGGGGCGGTACGGCAAGTCTGTCTTTAGTAGAGGACACCTTCGGGGTGGAAGTCTCGGCTGAACCTCCCGGTCGAAAGCAGAAACAGCTGAACCTCCTGTCTGGTGGTGAACGGTCTCTGTGCGGCATCGCTCTGATCTTTGCCATACTGTCAGTGAGGCCTTCGCCCCTTATCGTTTTGGATGAGGTCGATACGTCTTTGGACGAAGCTAACGTAATAAGGTTTGGGCAGTTTCTTAGAAGGTATTCCAAGGACACCCAGTTCCTTGTCATCACCCATCAAAAGGTAACCATGGAGCATGCCGACTTGCTTTATGGGGTTACAATGCAGGAACCGGGTGTTTCCCAGGTTTTCGGGATGCGCTTGGAGAACCGCTGAACTGTAAAGAGCGAGGTAGACGATATGAGTTTTCTAGGCAAGTTTAGAGAAGGCCTGGCAAAGACCTCCAAGAATCTTAGGGAAAAGGTGTTAGGGGTGTTCACACCCGGGCGCCTGACCCCCGATTTTCTCGATATGCTAGAGGAAGCTCTCATTGAGGCAGACATAGGCGTCGAGGCTACCATGGCGATAACGGAGCGTGTACAAGAAGAAAGCAAGAAGAACGCCATCCGCGATGACGAGGACCTCTTCTCGGTCATGAGCGGGGTGGTGCAGAACATTTTGGAAGAGGTGGATGCTCCTCTTAAGGCGGCACCCTCGGGCCCGACAGTGTACGTCCTGGTTGGCGTAAACGGCTCGGGCAAGACGACCACCATCGGGAAGCTTGCCAAGCGCTTCACTTCTTCGGGGAAGAGCGTAATTGTGGCCGCTGCCGACACATTTCGAGCTGCGGCCCAAGACCAGCTCGCGGTTTGGGCCAAGCGTTCAGGCGCCACAATGATCAGCCACCAAGAGGGCTCCGACCCGGGCGCCGTCGCTTTTGATGCCATAAAATCGGCCATTGCCCGCAAGGTTGACGTGGTGCTTGTGGATACGGCCGGGAGGCTTCAGACCAAGAAGAACCTAATGGAAGAGCTACGCAAAGTGATGAGAGTCATAACCAGAGAGGTTCCCGACGCTCCCCACGAGGTGATCCTAGTCGTAGACGGAACTACTGGGCAAAACGGCCTTGCTCAGGCTAGAGTCTTTACTGAGGTAGCGGGCGTCACTGGGATCTGCGTAACCAAGCTCGATGGAACCTCAAAAGGGGGCATTGCCGTAGCCATCGCCAAGGATCTTGGCATCCCGGTGAAGCTTGTGGGATGTGGCGAGGATGTGGAAGACCTCAGAGATTTTGACCCCGAATCCTTCGCGAAGGCATTGTTCGATGCCCGGGAATGAACGGCCCTATTTTGTTGACTGCGCTAGACCGTTGGTGTACTATTCACGGGTGTAAAGGTCTAGACCAAGACAGCGAGGGTAGTCCGTGACCCAAGGAACTCATTGGCCTCCGGAAAAGGTCCACCGTCTGGGCGTCCTTATGGACGCCTATGAGGCTCTGCTTCCTCCCAGGCAGCACGAGGTGATGAGGCTTAAACTCGACGAAGATCTGTCACTGAGGGAGATCGCCGAGTCCATAGGCATCTCCAGGCAAGCTTGCGAGGATGCCCTGAAGCGTTGTGAGAGAGCCCTTGGATCTTATGAACGAAAACTTGGCTTGGTAGAAAGACTTGATGCTTACAGGGAGAAGGTCGAAGAAGCCCTCGAACTCATCGAAGACATGGAACAAGACAACTGGAATGAAATGAAAGAACAGGCTATGCGGCTTCTTGGTAACGCAGTTGGAGGAGGTGAGCCGGAAAATGGAATTTGAGAATTTGACCTCCCGCCTTGCGGGGGTTTTCAAGAAACTTAGGGGGAAAGGCAAACTCTCCGAGAAGGATGTGGACGAATCCTTACGGGAAGTGCGGCTTGCCTTGCTGGAAGCAGACGTCAACTTCAAGGTAGCAAGGGAGTTCATCGCACAGGTTAAGGCACGATGCATGGAGTCGGCAGTGCTGGAGAGCCTGACACCCGCTCAGCAAGTCATCAAGGTCGTGAACGAAGAGCTTATTCAGCTTCTGGGAGGCCGGGCTAAGCCAATTAACCTGTCAGGCAACCCGCCTGCGGTGGTCGCGCTGTTCGGGCTCCAGGGTTCAGGCAAGACGACCGCGGCCGGGAAGCTGGCGTTGCTCTTGAAGAAAGGCGGCCGCAGGGTGCTGCTTGTATCGTGCGACGTATACCGGCCTGCGGCTCAGAAGCAGCTGGAGATCTTGGCGCAAAGAGCGGGAGTCGGGTTTTTCTCTATGGGCACAGATACGCCCCCCGAGGTGATCGCGAAGAAGGGCCTAGAGAAGGCGATTTCCGCCGCTCAAGACGTGGTCATCATCGACACTGCCGGACGGCTGCAGATTGACGAGGACATGATGGGCGAGGCGCGCCGGATCAAGGTTGCGGTGTCTCCGGTCGAGAGTTTTCTGGTAGCCGACGCCATGACCGGTCAAGAAGCTACCAAGGTAGCCGAGGCCTTTGACCAAGCCTTGGGGATAACCGGCATAGTCCTCACCAAGATCGACTCGGACGCAAGAGGAGGAGCCGCCCTATCCATTGCCAAAGTAACGGGCAAGCCCATCAAGTTTGTGTCCGCGGGCGAGAAACTTGAGGATCTGCAGGTGTTTCACCCGGACAGGATGGCGTCTCGGATTCTGGGGATGGGCGATATGCTCAGCCTTATAGAGAAGGCCAAATCCAGCTTCGATGAGAGCAAAGCCTTGGAGATGGAGAAGAAACTCCGAAAGAAGGAGTTCACCTTCGAGGACTTCATGGAACAGATGAAGGAAGTTCGCAAGATGGGGTCCATCGGTGACCTCCTCAAGATGATACCCGGCATGAACAAAATGAAGGTGGACGTGGACGTCGATCCAAAGGAATGGAGCCGCGTTGAAGCTATGGTGAATTCCATGACGCCCATGGAAAGACGCCGGCCCGAGATGATTGACGGGTCCAGGAAGAGACGCATAGCCC
>DAIRWA010000093.1:0-6725 GCA_036802545.1 Bacillota bacterium
CAGACTCACGGCTACTTTCCCTTCATCATCACCGTCTAAGGCTGCAAATCACAGCATCAGACGCCCTCATGGTGTTTCACCCAGCGACGCGAAGTCGATCGGAGCGTACGGTCTCCGGCTCTCAATCTTCTCTCTTCGGTTGTTCATGTAGGCTTGTCCCCACGCTCCCAGTTCCTCAAGCTCCCCGCTCCGCAAGATAGCCATGTAGAGGTCAACCTCTCTGAACCTCAGGAAGTATGGGATTTCTCTAAGCCACTTGGGATCGAGCAGGTTTTCTGACCGGTATCCCTTCATGAAGTTCTGAAAGAAGGCGATGCCTTTCTGGATGTCTTCGTCGGACACGCAATCCACGGTAAGAGCGTAGAAGATGGACATCGCGATGTCGTAGATGAACCATGAGTACTGGCAGTCGTCGAAGTCGAACAGAGTGATCCGACCGTCATCCACGAAGAAGTTGCCACTATGGAAATCCACGTGGATCAGTCCGTAGGAATCCCGAGATCGGGGGAGTCCCCGAAAGTGCTCCACCAGTTCTAGGTATCTGGATACTACTGTAGCCTCGATTTCCGGTAGGTCGTCAAATGTCGAAGGAACTTCTCTGTCCCATTTCAGGCGGCGGAAAGCCGGATCCGACGGGGTGAAGTCTTTGGCCAGGCTATGCATGCGGCCCATGAAGATGCAAAAAAAGCGCCTTCATTTATCAGAGTTATTGACATATGCCCGAAACTGAGTAAAATGAAATGTGTAAGCGGCATATGTCGGAAACGACAGGGGGTGAACGATATGCCAAGAAGAGATGGAACCGGACCTATGGGTGCTGGTGCAATGACGGGAAGGGGCCTTGGCTCCTGCATTGGAGCGGGGTATCTCTCCAAAGGCGCCGGTCTTGGGCTTGGTCTCGGGCTCGGCATGGCTTGCGGGCGCGGGTTTGGCCGAGGGTTTGGTATGGCTTACAGGCGTGGCTTTGGACGAGGAGCTTGGCGGTTTCTCGCCACTGGTGCAGCGCCAGCAGAGGATCGCAGGGTAACTTTGCAGGCGCAGAAAGACGCGCTGAAAGACCGTCTTGCGGCCATAGACAAGCAGCTGGAAATCTTGTAGGACGACCAGGAGTAATCGGGACGTCCCGGTTACTCCTGCGTTGAAATGAGGAGAAACGATGCCAAGGCCAAGAAAACGAAGAAGGGTCTGTCGCCTTCCAGAAAGCAACCGATTCGGTCCTTTGGATCTGAGTGCGAAGGATACTATTACGATGACGGTGGACGAGTATGAGACCATTCGGCTCATCGATTTGGACGGCTTCACACAGGAACGATGCGCGGCTCAGATGGACATTTCCCGCACCACAGTGCAGGGCATCTATGACAGCGCACGAAAAAAGCTGGCCTGGTCGATGGTGGATGGGAAGGATCTCCTGATTGGAGGCGGAGCATACCGCCTTTGCGACGGACAAGGGCGTGGCTGTGGTAGAGACGGATGTCGCAGGCAGCGACGTGGCATGCATCTCAAAAATACGGACAGTGGAATGGAGGAGACCCGTGAAAATAGCGATTCCCATGATCGAACAAGATATTAACGCAGGCATAAGTCCGTCTTTTGGGCGAGCTCCCTGGTTCCTGTTCTATGATACAGATACAAGTGAGAGTGAGTGGCTCAGAAACATTGCAGCGGACAGCGCCGGCGGCGCTGGGATTCGAGCGGCTCAGGCTGTGGTGGATATTGGCACCAACGCCTTGATTACGCACCAATGCGGCGACAATGCAGGGAGAGTTTTGAGCAATGCAAAAATCGCGGTGTACCGATCCACTGGCGGAACCGCAAAGGAGAGCATCGACGCGCTGATTGCGGGAGACCTTCCTCGACTGTCCGAGTTTCATGCAGGCTTCCACGGCCGTGTCTAACAAGGCAGCCACTGTCGCGGTGCTCAGCGGTAAGGGCGGAACAGGCAAAACACTGGTAGCTGTCAATCTGGCGACGGTTGCTGACGAGGCGGTATATGTTGACTGCGACGTGGAGGGGCCAAACGGTCACCTGTTCTTTAGGCCTGCCCTCTCAGACGAAGAAGTGGTTACGGTCAAAGTCCCCGAAATTGACGCTGACCGCTGCACCGGATGCAGGAAATGCGTGGATTTTTGCGCATTCAACGCGCTGGCGTTTGTGAGGAACATGCCATTTTTGTTTGAAGAGGTCTGCCATTCCTGCGGCGGCTGTGCTTTGGTCTGTCCTACAAAGGCGATTCGCGAAGTGGACAGGGTTGTTGGAACGGTCTCCTCAGGCATGTCTGGGAATATTGCCGTTCACACTGGTAGCCTGAGGATTGGGGATGCCTCAGGCATTCCAATCATCAAGAGGCTGCTCGGGAAGATCTCGAGTAAAGAGTATCGCCCAATTTTCATCGATTGCCCGCCCGGCAGTTCCTGCGCCGTGATGGAGAGCATTCAGGACGCGGACTTCTGCGTCTTGGTGGCCGAGCCGACCGTGTTCGGCGCGCACAACCTGGCCATGGTTCATGAACTGGTGACACTGTTTGGGAAGCCATGCGGAGTCGTATTGAACAAATGCATAGAGGACGGGGACGCGAACCCATCGGAAGCGTTCTGCCTCGAGAACCATGTTCCCATTCTCGCGCGCATTCCGTTTGACTCCGAGCTGGGAACGTTGAATTCAGAGGGCAGAATCATCGCGCGGGAGAGCGAACGGTTTCATAGACTATTCGCCTCGTTGCTGGGAAATATCGAGAAGGAGGCCCGGCATGAAACAGCTCTTGATCCTCAGCGGTAAGGGTGGTACCGGGAAAACGACAGTCGCCGGGGCGTTCATCGATCTTTCCAAGGCAAAGGCATATGCCGACTGTGATGTGGATGCGCCGAACCTGCATCTGGTCTCCCATTGGAGCAGTCCGCCCGAGCGCGCGGATTATTTCGGCATGCCGAAGGCCCATATCGATCCCGCCCGATGTGTAGATTGCGGTGAGTGCTGGGAGCACTGTCGGTTCGATGCGATCGAGCTAGAACCTTACCGAGTAAACCCCTTTTCTTGTGAGGGTTGTGGAGTCTGTGCCTCGGTCTGTCCGGTCGACGCCATTGCCCTGAAACCCGCAAAGGCAGGAGACATGGCGCTTTACATGGATGAGGATCGCGTTTTCTCCACGGCGCGGCTTTCTATGGGAAGCGGCACCTCCGGAAAGTTGGTCACGGAGGTGAAAAAGCGGATGGTAGCCGCAGCAGGGGACACGAAACTAGCGGTGATCGACGGTTCGCCCGGCATCGGCTGTCCGGTCATTGCCTCTATTAGCGGCGTAGATATGGTTCTGATCGTAGCCGAGCCGTCACTATCCGGCATCAGCGACATGGAACGTATCCTCAATACGGCAGAGACGTTTGGGGTAAAGAAGGCGGTCTGTGTAAACAAGTACGACATAAATCTTGCGAAATCCGAAGAAATCAGGGAGTTCTGTAGGGCAAGAGACATTCCCTTCGCCGGCACGATTCCTTTCGACTCGGAAGCCGTCAGGGCCATCAACGACGGAAAGAGCATTGTGCAGCTCGACTGTCAATCTGGCCGGGCGGTGCGTGAAGTCTATGAGAAGACTATGGCGGTTCTTTTTGATGGAGACGGAAAACGGTGATTATCAAGGCCTTGGGATAACAGCGCGCCGCCCACAGAATTCGGATACGAGCGCTGCCTGTGTGGTTCCGGGATGGCAGAAGAGTCTGACCGATATTGATGACGGGATAAGTATGCGAATGGGGAGGAACGAAAACGATGAGAATCGCGATTGCCGCCGAAGGCAAGAACGTTACAGAGCACTTCGGGCATTGTGCCAATTTCATGCTATACGACGTTCTAAACAACGAGATTGTCAAGGAGGAGTCGGTGGAGAACCCCGGTCACAGACCCGGTTTTCTTCCCAACTTCCTCGCTGATAGAGGGGTAAAGGTCATCATCAGCGGCGGCATGGGTCAGGGAGCCGTGGCCATTTTCAATCAGCGCGGCGTGGAGGTCGTCGTCGGCGCATCCGGTGACGCGAGAACTGCGGCGGAACGCTATCTAAGAGGAGAGTTGCAGACCACCGGCAGTGTTTGCCATGAGCATCAGCAGCACAGCTGATCGGCGCACAGGTGTAAACAGTAAACAGTGCACACTGGCAAACTGAGCTAAGTGTGCACTGTTCTGGTGCTGCCGTACCTGTAGCGATGGCTGAGAACCATGAGCCCGCAGGACCTGCCAGACGATATGGAGCACCAGCGAAAGCCTCAACCGGACTCCCATAGCTCTCATGTTGAAGTACAAGAGGTGTGGACGGCAGAATGGACCTTACTCCGCCGACAAAACCTCATACGCCCATTTCGCCACTTTGCCGATGACGTCGTTGCCGAGCCTGGTGTCCTCCAGCTTCTGCGAGAGGCAGACGATAACGAACCTCGCGTTCGGCCCCGTAATAACTCCGGCGTCGTGGGTCACGCCCCTGACCTCACCGGTTTTGTGCGCGCAAGAGGCCTCCCTTGGAAGGTATTTCGGCAACTTGTCGTTGTACTGCTGACGGCCCATAATTGCCAGCATGGTGTCGCAGTCCCCCGGGTTTTCGATGGTCCGGTCCGCCATCCCCTTGACCAGGAGAGCGACGTCATGAGCTGTCAGTCTGTTCCAGGGACCGTTGGGCTTGGGCCTCATCAGATGGGCTTCTAGCTGGGAAGACAGGGCGCCCTTCTCCGCCATGTAGGCGTTGACCTTCTCGCGGCCGACGCGGTCCATCACCAGGTTGGTGCCTGTATTGTCGCTTACGACTATCATCATATGTATGGCGTCCAGAAGGGTCATCCTAAGACCGTTGTGGAACTCGCGTAGGACGCCCGAGCCTCCGACCTTGTCCTCCTTACGTAGGATAACAGAGTCATCCAGGCGGAGAGTGCCCGCTCGAGCGTCGCGAAACGCTGTCATCATGATGGGGATCTTAATGATGGACGCCGCGGTAAACGAGTCGTCGGGATTTAGCCGAACGCTGCCCTTGCCGTCCAGGTCCTCGATGACTACAGCCCAGTGACCTCCCGCGGGTTCTAGTAGGGCGACAAGCTCCGACTCCTTGGACTGGAAACGTCCGGTTGCCCCAATTCTCATTTCCGCAAGCTTTTTCTTCGCCGATTCCTGTGCGCTGCTCATGTTGATGTCTCCTTTTGTGTTGCCGGTGTGGCGACCGATTGTGCCGGATTGCTGACAGAGGATTCGCCGTGAGGACACGGGACTCCTTGAGTTCTTGGGCGCCCACGAAAATACAGGAGAGATACTACAGAAGGAAAATACACGAATGGACATGTGGACAGGGTTGACTCGCCGGCGTGCCACTTCTAGAATTAGATTGTAGGAACTACAGAACTGTAAGCATTACAGCTACCTACGCGGGAGGTCGCGCAAGTGCGCCAAACTCAATCGGTTCGGGATCGGCTGCTAAAGGCCAACATAAAGCCCTCGTATCATCGAGTCAGGGTCTTTGAGTATCTGATGGCCACAACAGCCCATCCAACAGCCGAGGACGTGTTCGAGGAACTAGTGAAGGAGATACCCACGCTGTCTCGGACAACCGTACACAACACCCTAAACTTGCTTGTGGACGCGGGCCTGGCGCATCTGGTGACTATCGAGGCCCATCAGAAGCGGTTCGATGGAACGACTGCGCGGCACGGGCACTTTCAGTGCAGGCAGTGTGGAAAAGTGTACGACTTCTTGGCTCCAGCCAATGGAAACGATCCCCCTGAACTCGAAGGATTCTTGATCGAGGATAGGGAGCTCTACTTCCGGGGCGTTTGCCGCGACTGCCAAGAGAGAGAAACCAAAAAGGGAGGAACAGACTCATGATGGAAAACGAGAAGGAAGTTGTTGAGAGAATGCCTCTTATCGGTGACCCTGCACCATCATTTACAGCCGTAACCACCCAAGGGAAGATCAACTTTCCCGAGGACTTCAAAGGCAAATGGGTGATCCTGTTTAGCCACCCGGCAGACTTCACCCCCGTCTGCACGACAGAGTTTTTGACTTTCGCCAAGATGCAAGAGGAGTTCGACGCTCTTAATGTCCAGCTAATCGGCCTTTCAATCGACTCTCTCTATGCTCACATCGCGTGGCTTCGGACCATCAAAGAGAAGATTAAGTACAAGGATATGGAGAACATGGAGGTCACTTTCCCTCTCATCGAAGACCTTACCATGGAAGTGGCCCGCAAATTTGGAATGCTCCAGCCCAATGCTTCCAACACGCAGGCTGTAAGAGCGGTGTTCTTCGTTGACCCCGATTCGAAGGTCCGCTGCATCTTGTACTACCCGCTTTCACTCGGCCGCAATTTCGACGAGATCAAGAGGATCGTCATCGCTTTGCAGAAGGCGGATGCCGAAGGGGTTGCCACTCCCGCAGACTGGAGACCGGGCGACGACGTGATCATCCCGGCGCCGGGTTCATGCGGAGGAGCCAAGGAGCGGATGGAAAGCCAGGACGAAGAGACCTATTGTCTCGACTGGTTCCTGTGCTTCAAAAAAGAGAAAAAGTAGCTAGCGTAGCGTAGCGGAGTAGATCGCTTGCGATCAACGGAGAGCGTCTGACTCCGGCGCGCCCGTCAGCAGCACAAATGGACGAGCTGTCATGGCAGCACTGGCAGAGCCACTTGGGTATCACCAGACGAACTAGCGAAGGACCAACAGGCGGACCCATTGATGAGGCGCGCGGATCGACGAAGCGGC
>DAIRWA010000094.1:0-6635 GCA_036802545.1 Bacillota bacterium
CATGGGGCGTTGACGCCAAATTTCAGTACCCCGGCGGTTCTCAAATTTGGCGTCAACGCCCCATGACTGCAGCGGCGCGGCCAGCCTCAGGAGCAGCGTACTCATAGCGTGTCGACCCCGCGTCCTAGCCGGGTCTGGACCTCATCGCTGACTATGTTCAGCATCTCATGGAACGGGTGCAGATCGCCCAGAGTGGCCACTACTTCGCCGATTACTAGCGAAACCTCCGGCTTCCCCAACCAATCTCTGTACAGTCTGTTGGCGTGTTCTATCAAGGCCTTGGCGGAAGCGCCAACGTAACCTTCGTCGTTATTTCTCCCAGCTCGTACCGGACGCTCAAATGCGCCAACCAAGTTGATGGGTTGATCGGACCGTAGAGTGACCAACACAGCGTCCGGAAGAGTACGGTTTGCGAAGGTATTCTGTTTGCCCGTAGGCATGGAGCACAAAAAGGCCTGTACGAACCCTCGGACCGCTTCTGCGGTATCGCCCTTAAGATGTTCGTGCAATTCGTGAAGGGCTACGGTCGCGTAACGATATAGAGTGGAGGAGTTGAATTCCACAGTCCCAAGGTGGCGGGCACCTGCATTGTCTTCCGGAGCAAGATCGTCAACGGCAGTAAAGTAGTCGTACTCCGTGGTCACTTTGTGCGTCGATATGCTGTGTGCCACCTGAGAACAAGCATCCGTGTTAAGCGATGGATCGTCCGCCACCATCCGTCCAAACAAAGCGATGTCTATGCTAGGGAATAGCTTCAATGCGTTTTGTGCCTTTTGCTTGGCTTCCTTTGACGGTTTTTCGGCGGTAGTGTCAGGGCTTTCTGTGGCAAGTCTTGCAAGCTCCTCTGCCTGCGCTCTACTGATGAAGAACAGCGCATCCGTGCCCTTTTCCACTGACTTGATCTTCAGCCCAGCGTTCTCCAGAATCCGCTTTGCTGCTTCCTCAGCGTCTTCCCGGCCTCCAAGTCTCCTTATCTCATCGGCAACCATTCCAACGATTCGCTTGGTGCGCACTCCCAAGTCCTTCTCTGGGAAGATGTCACGAAACATGGTGCGAACCGCTCTCTTCCAGCTTTGCGAGGAAACCCTGGCTCTGGTGGCACCGCCGTATACAGCCGTCTTCGGACTACCTGTATCGTCTCGGTTCACACAGCTGGGCGGCACTGTCTGCAAGACGTGGATATCGACGTAAAGTCTATCCTTGGTTCCCATTTTCACTCTCTCCCTTTCACATGTCATTGCTTTCAGTCACCCTGTAGAAGTCCCGACCCCAACGCAATCGGACTGCATTTCTCGCGTCAGGGAATTGGTACCAATAGAGGTCCTCCGTCAACGATGGATAATCAAGCGGAAAGTCCTTCGCCTTTAGGAGCTGAACCAGCCCTCGTAGATGGTGAGACAGCTCGTCCACGCTGTCCGACGTAGCCAACGCTGCTAGTCTTCGGTTAACCCGCTTCTCATCATCTGGGTCCTCAACTAGGCGCCGAACGGCTGTTCCTAAAGACTGTCCTGCTGCGCTCATACAGCGTATGTTCAGGTCTTTCCCCTGTTGATGCAAAGCGTACAACGTCAGAGCCGTATATACAGCCCACTCTCCCCGTGTGGGTTCACTGGTCTCGCCGAGCAGTACCTTGGGAAGACCTCCCAGAGTCACAGTCCAGGTCTCTGGGGCGCTCCCAGGGCTTCTTCCTACCCCTCGACGCAGATTCGCCAGTGTGGCTCTTACTGCCGACTCGTTTTCCCTTTCGGCTAACTGCTTTATCTTGTATCTGACGAACGCTGCCGCCTGCCTGGCCTCATCAGCCATTATCCTTTCCTCCCTTCTTCACGGTTTTTAATGCTTGACGGGTAGATGTGCGGTAGAGAAACCACTGGTATGCTTCCGGCACGCTGTAGTGACGTTGGACTTCCGTGCCCCTCTCGCTGAGGTAACGGCCGGTAAACGCACGCGGTCCGCAGCGGCTGACGATGTCTCCGCCTATCCTGCGAACAATCCTTCGTGCCTGCTCCCACCAGTTGTCGCAGACTTGATCCAAGTCATCCCGATGCGGATCTATCGCTTCAAGCCAGCTTCGGAAAGGCCGGTCGAGGCTGAAGAAGGCCTGTTCTTTCACTGTCTCTCGTTCGGCGTTTCCGTCAGAACTGCCCTCCGCTCTGGCGACATTCTGGCCAAGGTGGCCCAGATGCTCAACGAGCATACCCGTTGTGTTGATTTCATCTATGATCCGGTGGACCCAACTGGCGCCCAAGTCTGTCAGCAGGTCTCCACTAAACGAAATGGAATCACCAAACACATCATCGACGAAGAAGTCCTTGTCGCCATACTTAACGGCAGCGGTCTGAAACCGGAAGTGGGAACGCGGTATTAGATTGTCAATCTTCAGCCGAGCGAGCCACGTCACGACTCCTGGACGACGTCCGCCTTCGGCTTGCCCGGCCAGTGCCGAGAAATCCCTCCACAGCTGACGAGCCGGGTCATGACGTTTGGGGTGGTATTGCGGCAGTTTGGAGTTCTTATCTACGACCTTTCTCCAAAGCGTCATCTGCTCATTAAGTGCGTTTTCCTTGGGAAAGAAATCCCCGCCCAGCAGCGAATACCCTGTCACCGCCTTCTCCTGGCGTCTAAGGAGGAGGCGACGGGACTGCAGCGTTAACAAGGCGGAAGGGTTATCAGGTACAACGATCTCGGTCCGTTCGCCTGACCTAACCGTCTCGGCTTCCCACACTGGTCTCTCTGCTCCCCATAGCTCGTCCCCACCGTCCTTTAGTAAGACAAGGTTTAGAAGGAGTGTTTCATACAGATTGTCGCCGACAGCTGCGATTATCCCCAGTTTACCGAGCCATCCCGCTCCGGGACTGGGCAATCCCTTTTTCTTGGGTTTGGCGGAAGTATCGTCAAAAGCATTGACATAGAGCAGCCATCGAGCTGCTTCAGCGCAAGTCAGTCCGCTCTTGGCAGACCCGGCACGCTGAGGAAATAAGCGACTCTTGTTGCCGCTTTCTGAGAGTTCACCATTGAGCTTGGCAGCAGAGTAATCGGTGGCCTCGCCCAAGCTTGCTACCTGATAAAACGGGCGATCAGGATGGAATAGGTAGAATCGGTCCTCGTACCTCAGAAGATAATTCTCTATGGTGTCCTCTGGGAGCGCACCTGCATCCCATAGAGTCTTCCATCGCTCCAGCGCATCATAAGGGGACGATATGGGAGCCCATTGACCGTCAAGGTCGTATCTCGCGAAGACCGCGTGCATAATTGCCAGAAGCAGCCGTAACACCGCTATATCCTGAGTCGGTAGTTCTCCTGCGAGGCGAAGGAAGTGATGGGCCTTTGAAAAGAGCCCTAACAGGGATACTTCCTCTGTGCTTCCATCGGGCTTCATGACTACTATCCACTTCTCATGCAGTAGGTTGAAAGACTTGTCATTCATTGTCTTCAGCCTCCTTTCGGTAGAGCAATCCACAGTCCTGGTCGTAAGTCAGGCGATAGCCGGCAAGGCTTGCCGAATTCGCATTATCGAGAATGAGAATCAACTCGCCCTTGAGCCAAGGTGATTTCTGCCATTCGGAAAGTCGGTTTATCCCAATTTGCTCAAGTTCGGTGATGGTGCGGCTGATAGACCAGGGGGCACACAAGATCCTGGGCAAAGCGATCGTCTGGCGAGCAATTTCTCTGGCGGTACCATCGTCTGGGGTCACACTGTCGGAGATTACCGGTCCGTCTACCGCGCCGAGCAAAACGTAGCCCCGTCCCTTGCCTTTGTCACGAACCAACAAGACTTCGATTGACTCACCAGAGTCTCTAACAGCGGCCTCTCCATGCTTTTCGGAGGCCGGCACATCAGTATCCAGCCAGTCCGTTAGGTTCTGGGGTGTTCCCGGCCATATAGGACCAAGCCTGAATTTGCTCGCTCGTTCTCGTTTGTCAGCGAGGATCTTGTCCTTCTTGTTCTTGGCTTCGTCGTATCCTGGTGGTTTGGGAGAAATGTCCGTATCGTCGTCATAGGCAGCCTGTACGAGTCGGGAGATGTCCCCGGGAAAAACAAGCCGATCGGGCAACAGCGCCTTTGTCCGCATCAAGAAATGCTCACCGTAAATGCTTTCTGCACCTGGTTCAAAACCATCTTCGTGTATTCCCATAACAAAACAACGTGCAACGCTCAACTTGGGTGGACGGGATCTTTGATGACGGTGCAACCGCCCGATACGCTGTAACAGCAGGTCCATAGGGCAAATGTCGGTCGCCAAGATATCGAAATCTATGTCAAGAGACTGTTCCAGTACCTGTGTGCCTACGACGATACGCCGAAACGGGCGGTACCTATCCACGCCCGGTTTCCCCAACTCCTCAACAATCTCTTGCTCTTTCCTGATCCGATCAGGAGTGAGGAATCGCGAGTGCAAGAGCCGCACTGTCTCTGTGCCAAACTGTTCTCGTAACATGCCTGCGAGTTCCTGTGCCCGCTTCACCGTATTTACTATCACCCCAGCACAGCCGCCATCAGACAACAACTGTTCAAGCTGGTCAGCAAGTCCATACTCGTCACAGAACTCCAAGGCGATTTCTTGGGGGGCGTCGTCTAGAGAAACAACCGCCTGCTCGACCTCACTGCCATCGGTCCATGTGACAAGAGGGTAATTGCGGCTAGACGACCATTCTGATGGTGTCCTCGGTGGTCCTTGATCCTTACGCAAGGCATCGGGTGCGTGCAGAACCGGTCTCTTGTTCAAGTAGGCCTCGATGACTGCCTGACGGCTTTGGGCAGGCAAGGTAGCAGACAGCACGATCACGGGCACGCCATATGCTCCTAGCCAGTTCAGCACCCTCATAAGGTACTGCCCCATATATGCGTCATAGGCATGACACTCATCGATGATGACAATCTTCCCTGCCAATCCCAAATGACGCAGCATCACATGTTTTTGTTTGAGCGCAGCCAATAGAAGTTGATCAATCGTTCCCACAACAAAATCAGCCAAGAGTGTCTTTTTTCGGCCCTCAAACCATTCGTGGACAGCAACTCCGGCATCGTCATAGTCCTGGATACTAACATTTCCCTCAAACAGTCTAAGCCCCTGATACTCTTCGTTAAACTGCGCCTTTCCGTGAGCCAGCTGTCGAGTTTCTTGATCCAGTTCAGCATACGTGGGAAAATCCCGTCAGATGTGGCTTGAGTAGGCAGGGCGAAAAACACGCCCGTTCGCTTAGTCTTGTCGGCAAATACCTCGGCACACACTAAAGCCGCCTCTGTCTTGCCTGACCCCATCGGAGCCTCAAGGACCAGGATTCCGGGGTTCCTGATATCCTTCGCTATCTGGAACACACTGGATTGGATCTGTCTTGGCTCCTCAAAACCAAACCGCTCCTGGTACAGACTGCTGCACATCCATTTGTTGTCCGCGTGCCACGGCACTGGTAGCCCGATTTCTCTCCAGGCTCTGGCAGCTCGAGGTTGAATATCATTGAACTCAAAGGAATCCTCTGGGCGAACATACGGGAAACAATCCTTGTCGCTGGCGATCCAGTCCGCGACGATAAGCAGGGCACTCAGCAAGACCTGAGCCGACATGTTAGCTCGCGGTAGCTCCTGTACATCCGAGAACCCAGACACATCTAATGCCAAGCTTATGAGCTCACTCCAGACGGTTGTCCATGGTTCTCTGCCTTCCTCCTCTAGGTGAAAGTTGAACCCATAACTATCAATACCGTTGTACAACAGCATAGATCGGCTTGGCGGCTTACCATGATGTGAGCCTGGGATAACCGCAATACTCCGGTGACACCCCAAGTGCTCCAGCAAGACTTGGGAAGCCAAAGCGTGAGGAGTCTTGTTTGCATAGTGAAAGTCCCGATGGGATCGAATAGGTATGCCCGCTGCCGTTAGTCTAGCTTCTAGGAGTTCGTCCATCTCACGACAAGGCGGTCGAGCTTGTTTGGCTTGAAACACCGGAGTAGCCTTGCCCAGATCATGCACTGCGGATAGAAATACAAAGAGCCTCTCGGCGCAACCTTCTTCTGAGAGCCCTAGCTCGATTGCACTTCTTGTACCATCCGGTACCCAGCGATTCCAAAGCCTTTGCGCAACCGCTGCCGAGTCCGCCATATGAACTGCTAACGGCAACCAAAGCAAGACCCCATCGCTTGGATCTTTCTTAGCCCAGAGGCTTTGAGCAGCTCGAGACAATCTCTTCAAGAAACCACCCCTCTGGTCGTTTCGCTACACCTTCAACAGTCGGAAGCAACTGTGGCCTCACACCGTCAAACCGTCAAAACGTATGCCTGACTGTGGCACCCGACTCTGCAAAGATATAATCACCCCGCAATTTTTCGAACTCTCCTCAGATTCGCCGTGTTGTTGCTACAATCCTGCCAATTCGACCCCGTTCGAGATATGGTAACCAAGTGAATTCCAACAGTATTCCTTAAACACGGTTACGGGGGGCAGACACAAGTGTTTGGATTCAAGCGGCCGCTGCGGATTGGCACTAACACTCGCTACGTTTGGGTAAACAACTGGGATAGACAAATGTTCGGGGCTCATTGTAGGGCGCCGAAAATGGGTATCGGCTTAAAGACTCCAAAGTCAAAGGTGGGAAGAACGGTCGACTCGCTAGCGCCTGGCTGTCTTCTCTCCGTGG
>DAIRWA010000095.1:0-6632 GCA_036802545.1 Bacillota bacterium
GCAGACAGAGCGTCCGCGGCAGCCGCTTCAAAAGGCTTTAGTCGTGAAGGCCCCATTACGCTCTGATACCAATCCCACAACAAAACCATGTCGGGATGACTCTCGAATGCGACATGCGCCCTCGGATATCCCTTCACCCAGTTGACCGTCTCATCGTCCTTTTGGGATTCGTCCACCGGGAACTCCTTTATGGCCTTCAATACAGCGGCCGGGAGGGCATCCGGCGCGTTCGCTACAAAGTCGAAGACATCTTCTGTATTCAGAGAGGCTTCCTGCATGAAATCCGGGGTGGCATGCACCATAGCAGGCTGTGCGCCGTGCCCGGGGGCAAAGCTGAATCTCTCTTCGCTGAGGACCCCCAGCCTTCTCTTTCGGCAGTCGGAGAACCTATGAGACAGCACGCGGCCCGAAAGTGGGTCAAGATGAAAAGCCGCGTGAAGAAGCATCGCCGCCCTCGGCCAGTAAGGATTGACTCCTCCGTGATTAAGCCTTGCTTTTGAGAAGTAGGAGAGCGCATCGGGATCCCAGTCCGTAGCCTTGATCGCGTTGACGACATGGTACAACGGATCGGTCGCCTCGATGCGGGTGAGATCATACCCGGAAGCTATGAGCCCCGAATACAGGACAAAAACGGGTTTATGCAACGAGACCGTGAACACCGGACCAAGCCCTCCTCCGGACGCGCTGGCAAAACGCGGTTTTTCAAACAACCCACGGTGCGGCGGGCGGCTATCCGCCATCGCGCAAGCCACCCCTTCCGCCACCTTGTGCCGGACACGCCAGCACGCGGGCCGCGATGCAGCCGATACGTTGGGACATAGGCCCGCATGCGGACGTGCTCGCGCGCGCAACTGCTTAGCAGGGTTACCGCCGTTGGGACGGAGGCCCACATACGGACGCGCGCTACTGCTCCACATCCACCCCGTACTTCAGCCGCAACTTCATGATTCGGAGGACTGACGCGTCGATCCTGCTGCCGCGATGTCCCCTGTTTTGACCGCGGTCTTGACCGCATTGAACGCTATCTCGAGGTTCTCTGGCATGAGGACGATATCGCTCCCGGCTTTCAGAGCGTACAGAAACCGGTCGGTGTCGATCCGAATGATCTTCGCCTCCGCCATCTCGGACACTATGCCCTAGATCCTCCGCCATCTCGGACACTGCGCCCTAGATCCTCCGCCATCTCGGGCACTATGCCCTAGATCCATCGCCATCTCGGACACTATGCCCTAGATCCATCGCCGTCTCGGACACTATGCCCTAGATCCTCCGCCATCTCGGACACTGCGCCCTAGAGTCACAACCATCTCGGGCGCTACGCCCTAGATCACCTGTCATCTCGGACACTACGCCCTAGTTCCACCACCATCTTGGACACTGCGCCCTCCGTGCGCCCAAGAATATTCAAGGGATTACCAGCTACTCGTAAGCACCTGGTAATCCCGTTATTCACTCACGCCGTGGCACCGAAGCAAAGACCTAACTAGCTTCGGTCCTCCTACTCGGCTATTTCCGAGATCAACCCGACCAGCCTCTCTACTTCCTCGCGGGTTGTATAAGGCGCAAGGCCTGCTCTGACCCACGAGCCTGACTCACGGATCCCCAAAACCATAGCTAGCGTCGTCGCGTAGAAGTCACCGCTGGCGACATACACACCCTTCTTCAGAACGCGGCGGCAAACATCCTGAGGAGCCCAACCTTCAACGCGGAACCCGATGGTCGAAGTCTTTCTGACAACGTCCGGCGCGCCGAAGACTTTCACCTTTGGCATGGACCGCAGCTCAGCCCGCACCCAGTTGGCAAGCGGATCCTCGTAAGCCTCAATGATGTCCATAGCCGAGCGAATTCTCTCTCTCTGAGTATCCCCCTTGCCCAGACTGGCGATGAACTGCACGGCCCCGTCGGCACCGGCGATCCCCTCATGGTTCAGGGTGCCCGTTTCGATCTTGTCTGGCGCCTCGTCGGATTGAGGCAAGACCTTGTAGGTCTCCAGCTTTTCGAACAGATCCCGCTTTATCGACGCGACACCGAGGTGAGGTCCGAAGAACTTGTACGGGGAACAGAGTAGGACGTCGGCTCCAAGTTCATCCCTGTCGATAAAGATGTGAGGCGCTGCGTGAACCGCGTCGACAACCACCTTGGCTCCTACCTGATGGGCCGTCTTCGCGATGGACTTGACATCGTTGATTGTACCAACAGCATTGGACGCGAGCCCCACCGCCACGAGCTTGGTCTTGGAAGTAATGATGCCGGATAGGTCGTGCGTCTTCAAGACCAGGACTTCCGGATCCACCCGAATCCAGCGGATCTTGACGCCCCGTTCCTCAGCGGCCGAGGTCCAGGGGTCAACGTTTGCACGGTGGTCCAGCTCGGTGACCACGATTTCGTCGCCCTCGCGCCAATCACGTGCGATGGCCCTGGCTATCGCATAGTTCAGCGTGGTCATGTTGGCTCCAAACGCGATTTCGTCGGGCGAGCCGCCGACGAAGTCTGCCATGGCAACTCTTGCGTTGGCGATAATCTCATCAGTTTCAACACTTGTTCCGTGGACTCCGTGGACGTTAGCGGATCCCCGCATAAGATAGCCTGCTACGGCATCAATTGCTGTATCGGCTGCCTGGGAACCTCCGGGGCCATCCAGGAAAGCCACCGGATATCCATTCTCTAACCTGCGCAAAGCAGGGAACCGTTTCCTGACAGCGATGACATCGTACGAACCGTCAGACTCCGAAGAAACACTCCTTAGAACTTCAGCCATTACTTATCACCCCTCTTGCGCGATTGTCTATTCTGACAAGTATTCCTGGGAGGCAAGACGGATTCCTTCCCTCCGGGCTCGAGGCCTAGCTGCGCCGTAGGAAACAGGCAGAAGGATATGTGCTCGCTGGGGGCTCGGCTGCTATGACTACCCCTCACCTGAGGAGCGGCCGATTTGACCAACCCTAGCCCGAGGAGTGGCCGCTGTGACCTACTCACGCCTGAGTAGTGGCCGCTGTGACTAACCCTAGCCTGAGTAGTGGCCGCTATGACTAACCCTGGCCCGAGGAGTGGCCGGCTATGAACTCCAACAAGCAGATAGATAGCACTGGCACACCGGTCCCTTGCGCAAGGATAAGCATACGCTGTTGTCGAATCACTGTTGAACACACTCCGCGGGACGGCGTGAGGCGGGATCCGTGCAAAGTGCCGTTATCCAAGGTTCTGTGTAGGACCGACAACATGGAACCAGGGCATGAGAACCACGGAGCCTGACAAGGAATCGGGCAAGCCGTCGGATCGCGAAATCGACGGGCGGCAGCAGTGGAAGGAGCTTGTTCGTGCGAGGAAACAAGACTGAGGTAGTGCTAAAGATAGTTTTGGTTCCGTTGTTTTGGTCCATGGTATTTCCGCTGTCCAAGATCATCCTAGAGAAGGTCCCGCCCATTTCGGTGGTGGCTCTCCGTTACACCGCAGGTGCCGCGTTCTTGTGCACTATATCGCTGGCTGGAGGAGCCGGCAGGGAAATGAGCGACCTTCTCCGCAACAGATGGCCAACCATGTTCCTCCTCGGATTTGCTGCCGTAGGGTCTTACGCCAGTCAAGTGATAGCCCTTCGATATGCGTCAACTGCGGAAGGAGCGATTATCGCTTCGACAGCCCCCGTGTACGCCACGATACTCGCGGCAATCTTCCTGGAAGAACGCATTGGGGTGAATCAGGTCCTCGGACTGCTGCTATCCCTGGCCGGAGTGACGGGCATCGCCCTAGCCGGGGAACAGGGGGCGGGAAACGGTAACCTCACTGGAACTGCCCTAATGTTCGTAGGTGCTATCACGTATTCCGCATACACCGTCTTAGGGAAGAAGTTGGGTGCTTCCAGCACATCGGTGCTCGCGGTCAGCACAGGGCTTGGTACAATACCCTTCCTACTCTGGGCTGTGTTCCGAGAGCCTCTCCTCCCCGCCCTAAGGTCAGTCCCATCCAGCGCATGGACGAACCTTGTCGCGCTCGGCATACTACCTACAGGGATAGCCGTGGTGTGGTACTTCAGCCTGGTATCTAGGTTGGGCGCCGCACGGGCTTCAGCCGTTTCCTACCTTGTCCCTGTGTTCGGGTTAGTCCAATCCAGCTTTTTGCTGCACGAAACGATAGGTCCGGCTGTCTTGCTAGGGGGAGCAGCCTGCCTAGCGGGAGTCGCTCTCGCGCAGAGGCCCGCGAAAGAGGCTTCAGGGATCCGCGAGAGTCAGGAGGGGAGTCACTCACATGCAGAGGCCGGCAGGCAGAATACCGGCACCTGAAACCGCTTCCACTGAATGGCATTTGCCGAAGGAATACTCGGAACACTCGTTGCTGCAAGCCGCCTATATCGTAGAATTGCTGTAGGCGAAACGGGTCCAACGCAGACGGGCAGAACAGAGCAAGGGCAGGCGTGGGCAAACGTAGGCAAAGGTAGGTATGCCTGTAGATAGGCAGCCGCTGCGAGGGGCACGAGCCGACAGGCAAATCCATATGTACGGATTCGGATGCAGATTAATAGATGGATGCCAAAGTGCACATGCGCTAGAGCGAATTAGGGACAAGACGCAACACCGAAGGAGGTCACGCGGATGTTCTCAGAATCGGCTCATGAATACCCTGATGATAAGTCGCTGCTCTATCCCCTCCTACACAAAGAGGTGGCTGCGTTGGTTGACGGCGAACGCCTACCGATACCAAATCTCGCTAACGCCGCCGCTCTCATCTGGTATGCGCTGAAAGACATCAATTGGGCTGGTTTCTATTTGATGATCGCCGGCGATTCCGGATCGGAACCGGAACTAGTGCTCGGGCCATTCCAAGGAAAACCCGCATGCATTCGGATCCAGATTGGCAGAGGGGTGTGCGGCACCGCTGTCGCTCAGGACAAGACGCAGAGGGTAGATAACGTCCACGAGTTCCCCGGGCACATTGCCTGCGACAGCGCATCCAACTCGGAGATAGTAATCCCCATCCATCACCGCGGCAAGGTTGTCGGTGTGCTAGATATCGACAGCCCGATTTTCGCCCGGTTTGACGACACCGATCAGGACGGGCTCGAGGAACTGGTGCGCATCCTTGAAGGCGCGTGCGAGTGGTGACATTTCTGGGAGCGCACCCCGCGCATCCATCCAAATCGGCCTGCGCCGCGGCAAGATATTCGAAAGGTCTCGGAAGAGTCTAGACGTTGTCTGTCGAATACATCCCCAACAGCCCCGATACGGGCAAACAGAGGAGGTAGCCATGAAAACCATCGGAATCATTGGAGGCATGAGCTGGGAATCCAGCCTCGAGTACTATAGATTGCTCAACGAAGGGGCGAAGGCGAGGCTGGGCGGCCTCCATTCTGCTAGAGTGCTGATGGATAGCCTGGACTTCCACCCCATCGAAAAGCTCCAGAATCAAGGCGACTGGGAGACTATGGGGCGCATTCTCGCAGAATCGGCGGCGCGCCTAGAGACTGCGGGTGCCAGTGTAATCCTCCTGGCAACCAACACCATGCACAAAGTAGCTCCATACATAGAGCGGGCGGTTGGGATTCCTCTCCTTCATATAGCCGACGCGGCGGCGTCCGTGGCCAAGGCTCAAGGAGTCACGAAAGTCGGGCTGCTCGGAACCAAATTCACGATGGAGCAGGACTTCTATCGCGAAAGGCTCGCATGTCACGGAATCGCCAGCGTGATCCCGGGACTTAGCGACCGCGATATCATCCACAAGGTCATCTACGAGGAACTCTGCTTGGGAAAAGTTGAAGCGGCATCAAGGAGGGAGTTCGTGCGCATCATCCGCGCCCTAGCCGAAGATGGAGCGGGTGGCGTTGTGTTGGGATGTACCGAAATACCGCTCTTGGTGCGCCAGGAGGACGTGAGCATCCCGGTATTCGACACGACTATGCTTCACGTTGAAGCTGCTCTAGACTTTGCCTTGCAGAGGTAATCCACAATCCCAAGGATTGTCAAACCGACACTACGGACTGATACGTCGACCAATCAAGGCGTATGAGGGGCGATAGTGCGCGTGCCACTGATGCCCCCCACGGAGCCTATACCCCTGCGGCCGAAACGACTCGCGGGAACACAAAACGCGTCTAGCGGACTGGGATTGTCGGACTGAACTGCGGACCGACACTGCGGACCGATACGTCTGCGGACCAGGGCGTTAATCGGTCATGCACCCAGGGGGCCGATACATCCTGTTTTTGCCGCGACATCAGCATGAGGCGAGTCCAATGATAGTTTCCATGAATGCAAAGCGTGTATAAAGGAATGCAGGAACCGCCAGTCGAATGCGGTGATCAGGAAACTTCCAGACGTCGTAGTCGTCAAAATCGACAAGATAGACGTCTCCGCGGAGTTGAGCTACGAGGTATTAAGGACACCCGAGTTTACGGATAGACCTACATGAAAGGGAGAGAAGCGATGATCGCGATCAAGAACGCCAAGATTCACCCTGTAGATGCTCCAATCATCGAGAACGGTACCATCCTTATAGACGCCGGCAAAGTCGTGAGCCTTGGGGCGAAAGTAGACATCCCCGCAGGTGCGGAGGTCATTGACGCCGGCGGTCGTTCCGTCTTCCCTGGTTTCGTCGATGCCCACTGCCACGTTGGAATGTGGGAAAGCGCGATTGGGTTCGAA
>DAIRWA010000096.1:0-6577 GCA_036802545.1 Bacillota bacterium
CAACAGGGCTACGGCTATCGCCAACGAGCTCAAGCTGGTGGATGGCCGCTACGAAATAGACTTCGAGGCCTTGGAGCAAGACTTCAGAGATCCCATGGTCCGGGCAATGATCCTGTGTAGCCCCCACAACCCGGTTGGGCGAGTGTGGAGTCCCGAAGAGTTGACTCGCATGGGAAAGCTGGCGCTTTCCGAGAAAGTGCCTGTTATATCCGATGAAATCCACTGCGAGCTTCTGTACAAGGGACAGCGTCACTACCCGTTCGCCTCGTTGTCAGAGGATTTCCTGATGAACTCGGTGACGTGCATGGCTCCAAGCAAGACCTTTAACCTGGCGGGGTTGCGATCGGCTTTCGCCGTCATCCCCAACGAGAGTCTGCGGGTCAAGTTCAACGAGGCCAGGGTGGGTCTCATGGGTGGCGTCGGGTTGTTTGGCTATGTCGCTATGGAGGCCGCCTTCCGGTACGGAGACGAGTGGCTGGAGCAGGTCATGGCGTATATCGAGGGTAATAGGGACTTTGCCATCGAGTATCTGAGGGAGAACGTTCCGAAGATAGTCCCGATAAAGCCCGACGGAACCTACCTCTTGTGGCTGGACTGCCGGAGACTCGGGCTAGCGCCGGCCGAGCTTAGAACCTTCTTCAACTCGAAAGCCAAGGTTGGGCTGAATGATGGGCCCTCCTTCGGAGCCGGCGGTGAGGGTTTCCAGCGTATGAACCTGGGATGCCCCAGATCGATCCTAGATGAAGCCCTTAAGAGGATAGAAGCTGCCGTGAAGACACTGTAGCAGCGTCTTGTGGCCGCCGGTCTCCAGGTCAGAGTAGTTGTCCAGCTCCCGCGCTGAGTCTTGGTGGACCAGGGGCGGAGAAGGACGATTGTCACGGTTTGCCGTAAGCCCGGCCCCTGAGTGTGTCACGGTGAGAGTCAACCACATAACATGTTGACGTCACGACACCTTAGGGGGGAGGTGCGCATGGTGGGAGGACCCATGTCTTGCGGCAACAACTGGTGTTGGTGCCTCATCCTGGTATTGCTGGCGCTGTTGGTCTTCTGTTGCCTTTGCGGCTAGGGACGGTACCTAAAGGCCCCAACCGTGTATCAGATGGGGTGGACTCGTGAGGGGTCCACCTCGTTCTTGTACGGCGAGACCTATGACAATGTCTAAAGATTGGGTGTCATAACGCCCCTTCTCCACATAAGATGCTGACGAATCCTTGACAAATTCGGGAGGTGCGGTCTGTGGGTGGAGTACTCGGCGGTGGCTGCAATACGTGCGATTGGACTTGGCTCATCATCCTGATTCTGATCGTTCTGGTGGTTTGCTGCTTCTGCGGCTAGGAGACTTTCCAAAATCCAATAGGAAGAAGCTCAAAGGAAGGCGGTACCCAAGCCGCCTTCCGCTTTGTCGCGCCAATCTCGCCCACTATGGCCGCCCATACTGCTGCTCTTTTGCCGGTATTCTTGAATTGTCCATGGACCAGGGGTACAATGAGGCGTGGTTATGATCGCTTAAACCTCGACTCACGGCCCTGGAGGTCTTCCGCAATGAAAATCGGACTAATTGGACGCCCGCAGACGGGCAAAACCACGCTTTTTCGGCTCCTGACCCAGTCTAGGGGCGATTCCCTCGGCAAGAGCTCATCTTCTGACATAGGAGTCATGGAAGTTCCCGACACGAGGATAGACTGGCTATCAGGACTGTTCAAACCTGAGAAGACCATATACGCGAGAATCGATCTGCAGGACATTCAACCGTACAAAGGTCAGGAGTTCCTTAACTCGGTGCGAACCATGGATGCTCTTGTGCTGGCGCTGGGATGTTTTATGGCCCAGGGAGACGGCTCCGACCAGACGGGGATGATAGATGACCTCGAGACAGAGTTTTTCATAGCGGACTTAGCTTCGGTTGAAGCACGTTTGGAGCGTTTGGCTTCGAACAAGACCAAACCCTTGGGTCCTTCTGAGGGACCGTTTCTTCTAAAGTGCAAGGACAGCCTGGACGCGGGAATCCCGCTCAGAAAAGTCTCTTTTGAAGCATACGAGGCTGACTATCTGACGAACTTCGCCTTTCTAACCATGAAGCCCGTTATCTTTGCGGCCAACATAGCCGAGGACTCTCTCATCTCCCATGAGTATCCGGGAAAGGCATACATTGAGACCAAAGCCCATGAGAGCGGATATCCATTGGTGATTTTCTCAGGCGACGTAGAAGAACAGATCGCGTCGTTGCCGGAACAAGAACGCCTGTCGTTCCTTCACGAGTACTGTCTGGAGGAAACGGGCATATCCAGGATCGCGCGGGCTTCATACCAGGCTTTGGGGCTCATTTCCTTCTTCACCGTCGGATCCGATGAGGTAAGGGCGTGGACCATCACCAATGGGACCTTGGCGAGAGCAGCCGCAGGAAAGATACACACGGATCTGGAGAGAGGGTTCATACGTGCTGAGGTGGTCTCGTACGAGGATCTCAGGGAATCCGGGTCCATGAAGGCGTGCAGAGAAAAAGGACAACTCCGTTTGGAGGGCAAAGACTATCTGGTTAAAGACGGGGATATCATGAATGTGCGTTTTAACGTATAGAATTGAGATAAGTCCCCGGCAACTAGTGGGGTCCGAGACTTACGAATTCAAAGATTGGACGGTTAAGGACTAAAGTCGGCAACCGGACTCTTAGCGTTAACGTCTTGCCGTGGACCTAGTGTCCAGAGGCATCGCATACCTGATTTTTCCCCATCTTCTTGGCGCTGTTGTTAGCTTTCTCAACCTTGGCCAGCAGGAGCTCTATGTCAAACCCGTCTTCAGGGCAGGTAACGACCCCTATCGAGACCGTCACCGGAAATGGCCACCGTGCCGATTTCTTCTTGACCGCGGCGCAGATACTGTTGGCCTTTTCAACGGCTCTCTTTCTGTCGGTCCCGGGCAGGATTATCATGAACTCGTCTCCGGACAACCATCGAGTGACTGTGTCTTCGGGAGCCGCCGCGCCGGAAATTGACGCCCCTAGGCGCCTTATCATCTCGTTGCCGGCCTTGTAGCCCAGCTCGTCATTGTACTGACGCAGATTGTCCCCGTCCACAAAAAGGAGGCTTAAGGGGCGCGGAGAGTCTTCGGCTTCAAGATAAGCTCTGATGGTGTACGTAGCAGCGCGGTGGTTTGGCAGCCCGGTGGTATCGTCGGTGTAGGCAAGCCTTACGGCACGCCTCAAGAGGTCGACGGTCTCATTTATCTTGGTCATTAGTTGTCTTGCCACCCCTAGCGAGTCTTGTTCGCCTCCCAGAGAATTTTGGGGGTGAAGACGCATCCACAGGTCAAGTAACATCTCCACGGGGTTTGCGGGATTCTCTTCTCGCTCAGCTGTGACATAGGCAAAAGCAGGGCAGGAGTCGTCGGCTTCGAGATAATCGATGAACGTCTTGGCGTCTGTTTGAGAACTCCCGGAGAGGCAGACGCAGAACTCGTTTTCTGCCAGTCGATAGTACTTCGCATTGGCGAATCCGGCCTTGGAAAGGGCTCTAAGGATACTCTTGGATAACCTGGTTATGGCTTGTTCTCTTGACTTCGCGCCACAAGTGGTGCTTTCCTGAGATTCATCGGCGAGTCTAGGAGACACATCCGCGAGATAGAGGCACAAAGCTATTCCCCGACTAACTGATGTGACATGTTCTAGGTCGGACAGCAGCGCTAAGAAGTTAGGGAAGCCCGTGAGAGGGTCTTCCTCAACCTTAGGCCATGGCTCTATTTTACGGTTCCGGTCTAAATTGTCCATAAAGCCGCTCCCCCGGTTTTTGACAATGCATCGGTCCAGTCAGACACATTATGCAGCAAGCCAAAGAATTTGTCCGCCACTAAGGCAGACAGGCTACTCAGCAGCCCACGGATACTTGCCTTTGAGCAGTGTTTTGGGTATTTCCATCCTTACCGTCTTAAGAGGATCTACGATCTGACATATCTGTAGGTTTCCTACGGCGCTCAGCAAACACAGAGCTTCTCCGTAGGAGATCTTCAGGGCCTGTGTCAAGAGCGACACGGCCTTATCGACTACGGTTACAGACGCCGAATCTAGTGTTTCTTCGGACCATATAGCGTAGATGGCATCCTTTGTTTCCACAATGGGGCAGGGGAGCGTAATCCCCTTCAACAGGCGGGTCTCCAGTTTGACGGTCCCCGCGGTCTCAACTCCGCAAAAAAGCACCTCGCCGTCACCCATCAGAGCGTGTAGATCGCCCATGGCCAGCATGGCGCCTGGGACATTGACTGGGAGATAGACCGTTGAGCCTTCCGCTATGACCTTGGAATCCATGTTGCCTCCGTGGGGTCCGGGTGTTCCTGTCGGTACCTCGCCTTCTTTGGGCGCAGTTCCTATTACTCCGATCATCGGACGGCACTCAAGCATGACATCGCCGGGGAGATGGACCAATCCGTTAGCTATCGGTACCAGAATGGTCTTGGTTTCTGTGATTTTGTCTCCCGCCGCGCCCATTTCGGGCACTATGGCCATAACTCCTGGAGAGTGCACCTTGATGTCCAGAATATCCACTGCCAAGGTGTCGCCAGCCTCGGCTCCTTTCACAATAATAGGGCCGGTAGCGGGGTTAATATTTTCCCATCCGCCTACCTCGAACAAGTCGGTCGTATCTTTGATCCGGCCGGAAAAGCAGTCTTCTGTCTCAACTATAACGGTCTCACCCGGTGTTATCTCAGCGCATGGCGGGTTCTCGGGAGAGAGGGCATAAACCAGGTTATCTGGGTTTTTGGTTACAATCCGGGTAGGGGATTTCTGTGACACGGTGTTTCCTCCTTAATGCTGCCGCCGTTTCTTTGGGGGAATATTCGCCTTTAAAGGTATGGTGACCTTCTTTAAGGCATGAAATTTTGCGGAGGAAAGGGGATGGCCGGCAGAGAAATAAGGGTGAGGCTACCCTCGTCTGGGAGCCTATTAACATCTGGTCGAGCAAGTCCACCGTATGCTTGGAGAAAAGAATAGTGTCGAGGGCAGATAGAGCGTGTTCGGCTTAGAATAAGACAGGTGAGAGGATTGCGCGTAGCATCGTTATCTAGTTCCAGCACTCGAGGAAATGCCTATCTGGCGTGGGGCGATTCGTCCAGGCCGGGTCTCATAGACTGCGGCATCTCAATCAGGCGTCTGGTATCTTCTTTAAGAGAACTGGGCATGGAACCCGGGGATCTAGGCGGGTTATTTATCACCCACGAACATAAGGACCACGTAAGCTCCATGTGCCTTGTGACCCCTGTAGCCCAGAAGTTCGGTTTCCCTGTATACTCGTCGCCGGGGTTTTGGAACTGGTACAGGAGGAACACTCGTAATCGGTTGGACCCGTCTCTTGTTAGGGTCATATCTTCCGGGGAGACCGCGGAATTGGCGGGAACGTCGGTGACCGCGTTTTCTAAGCCTCACGACGCGGCCGAACCTCTCGGGTTTGTGGTGGAGGTTGACGGCGAGCGAGCGTCTTTTGTGATGGATCTTGGGTATGTCCCGGAAGCAGTGGAGTATATGATCGAGGGCTCCGAGTATCTCTTGTTTGAGTCAAATCATGACGTCGACCTAGAGAGAAATTCGGGACGTCCTTGGTATCTTGTACGTCGTGTGTTGGGCAATTTGGGTCATCTATCCAACGATCAAGCCGGGGATACCTTGTCGAGGCTGGTAACGGATCAGACGAAGCACGTAATCCTTTCCCACCTAAGTCAAGATTGCAACACGCCCGACCTTGCTTGCGATGTCGTCTCGCGCTGTCTTTTGCGAGCCGGAAAACCTTGCAGAGTATCAGCAGCTCCACCGGGTTCGCTGGCGGTATTCGGGGAATAAATTGTTTTGATTGACACCGGAGTTCGCATTTCCTAGAATCTAATCTAGTGTTTGTTCGGGTAACGGAAAGTCCTGCGGTATTTTGACAATTAGAGAGGGGGCTGGGAGCACAATGCAGACGCAGGGGCTGGGCCGTCATGTTCTGGCAGAGGTCTATGGGTGCGATTTCGAAATCCTAAACGACCTCGAGAAGATCCGGGAGATCTTCGTCAGTGCGGCTCTCTCCGCCGGAGCGGAAGTGAGAGAAACAGCGTTTCACAGGTTTTCACCCCAAGGAGTAAGCGGTGTGGTAGTGATTTCCGAGTCGCATCTGGCCATTCATACGTGGCCTGAACTGGGCTACGCCGCGGTGGATGTCTTCACTTGCGGGGACCGTGTAGATCCTTGGGCAGCGGTCAACGCCATCACAAGAGATTTTGGCGCGGATTCTGTGAAGGCAACCGAACACAAGCGGGGATCGTTCCCCAAAGCCGTATCTTGCGCCGGCTAGAATAAGATAAGGAAAGGTGATGGATCATTTTAGGTACTGAAGACGACGGGACGCCGAAGGAATAGACCCTGGGAAATAACGGACCTAGGGTCTATTCTTTTGGTGTTACCTAGCCGACAGTCGGTCCTTCTGTCGGCCCAAGTGTCCGCAGGCGACAGTCAGATTGGCTGCGAGCGATGGTGACCGACACTTACCGAGGAGGTGACTATCCGCAGGCGACAGTCAGATTGGCTGCGAGCGATGGTGACCGACACTTACCGAGG
>DAIRWA010000097.1:0-6542 GCA_036802545.1 Bacillota bacterium
CACACTTCGTCCAATCCAGAACCATATGGTGGCCTGACAACCCCGAGACGTCCAAAGCCAGAGCCGTGGCGATTTGCGCCGCGACTATCGCCGTTGTCGCGGCTCCCACTCCAATGCTGCCGATGCTAGTGAGTACCCCCCAGACGATAAGCACGCTTAGTGGAGCGCCCAGGAATGACCACCATGGAGCGCCGACCGCCTTCCTGATATCACCATCTGATACTCCTACCAAAAGCACAATGCCGAGGATCAGAGCTCCCAAAACGTGGACGATGAAAGACGCCTCAAAGGGACCGGTACGCTTGCCCAAAATGGAGTTGAGCGTGCCTTGGACGGCCATAGAAGCGCCGGCTAAGGCGGCCAACAGGAGCGGAGTCAAGTGCAAACACGATCCCTCCAGAAGAGGTTAAAGACATAGGCCGAACGGCCTCCTGGGTAGTATAGCACTTAGACTCCAGTAAAAATCCAAAGAAGCATTTGAGGAGGTCTATAGATGTACTGGCAAGGACACGCGAGAACTGACTTGGCGCTGGAACGAGCCGAGATCGTCGGACAGCGTCGACCCGGTCAGATGCCCGGTATCGACATACGAGAAGAGACCCTGGATGGAGTAAAGATGACGAGAGTGCAAGTCACAACCCCCGAGGCCGCCGAACAAGTCGGCAAACCTCCCGGGAGATACTTCACTCTTGAGTGTCACGAACTTCGATATCGAAACAGGGAGAACCTAAAAGAAGTCGCGGGACTTGTAGCCAGAGAGCTTGCGGAGCTGGCAGGCTTGCCGCGCAAAGGCGATGTGCTGATCGTCGGCTTGGGAAACTGGCAGGCCACACCCGACGCGCTGGGACCCAGGGTTGTCTCACAGCTGATGATCACCCGTCATGTACGCGAGTATATTCCGCAGGAACTAGGCGGAAGGTTGAACCCGGTAGCCGCCATCTCCCCCGGAGTCCTGGGCATCACCGGTATGGAGACCATCGACATCGTGCGAGGCATTGTTCAACAGATTAGGCCCGAACTGGTCATAACTGTCGACGCTCTGGCAGCTCGTTCCTCCAGCCGATTGTTGACGACCATCCAAATAGCGGACACCGGGATACAACCAGGCTCGGGCGTGGGAAACAAACGTCCCGGCATCAACTATGAGTCTTTGGGAGTCCCGGTATTCGCGGTTGGAGTGCCCACTGTGGTGTCGGGCGCGGCCATAGCCGGAGACGTCCTCGACAGTTACTTTGCCAAATACAACCCACATGCTAGGTCTACGTTGGATTCGGTCAGGGACTTCCTATCCCCGGACCTGGCTGAACTGATGGTTACGACCAAAGATATCGATATGGAAATTCTGGAAATGTCAAAACTGTTGGCGGCATCCCTCAACAAGGCTACCCAGCCGGCCATCAGCGAAGAGGAAATGCTGGACTACCTCCAGTAGGTTTTTGTTATCGCGACATACCCGCGGTGGCGAGGTTTCCGAAGCGCTTCTTGACCTTGGCGACAAGCGCCCGCTCCTCGCTGTCCGCGGGACAATCCACAATGCGACGGGCCTCATCTCGCGCTCGCTGGATCTCATCAAATGACAAGGACAAGTCCGAGAGTCTTGTCTCTCCCATGCCATGCTGGCGCAGGCCGAAGAACTGGCCAGGGCCCCTGTTTCGGAGGTCCATTTCGGCCACCTGAAACCCGTCGTGGTGCTTCTCAAGGAGCTTCAATCGTAATCTCGCGTCTCCTCCGGCTTTGGATACGAGAAAACAGTGTGACTCCGAAGCACCGCGTCCAACCCGCCCCCGAAGCTGATGCAATGAGGCCAACCCAAAAGACTCGGCATCCTCCACTACCATACAAGTAGCGTTAGGAACGTCGATACCGACCTCGATAACCGTAGTGGATACCAGGACATCGATCTTCCCGTCTACAAACTTGCCCATGGCTTGGTCTACTTCGGCTTTTGACATGGAACCGTGGGCTAAGCCAAGCCTTACTCCCTTTAGAAACCCGCGGGACAACTCTTCAAATACATCCAAAACCGCTTTTCTATCGGTTTTTCCCTCGCTGATCACGGGACAGACTATATAGGCTTGATGACCTTTCCGGACCTCATCCATCACCTTTCCGTACGCTATAGAACGCTGCCTGTCATGAAGCACCTGTGTGCGGACGGGTCTGCGGCCGGGCGGCAGAGCGTCGATAACGGTAATATCAAGGTCCCCGAAAAGGGTCAGGGCAAGAGAACGGGGGATCGGGGTAGCGCTCATGACCAGAAGGTGCGGAGAGAAGGCGGCGTTCGTCTCGGGCAAGCTCAGTCGCTGCCTGACTCCAAACCTGTGCTGTTCATCGGTAACAACCAGGCCCAGATTCGCCCAGGAAACACCGGGCTCGAGCATGGCGTGGGTTCCGATCAGCACCTGAATGTTTCCGGCGCGAAGTCTTGCGAGCGTTTCCGCCTTCTCTTTGGCGCCTACGCCGCCTGAGAGAAAACCGAAGACAAACCGGTCTTTGCATAGAACTTCAACAGTCCTCTTGTGCTGCCTGGCGAGCACCTCAGTGGGGGCCAGTAACGCTCCCTGATAACCATTGGCGACAGCTGCCAAGAGCGCGTAGATGGCCACCACCGTCTTGCCGCTGCCTACGTCTCCCTGCAGAAGCCGGTTCATGACCGATTCTCCTGCCACATCGCTCCTGATATCAGCTATGGCACGTTCTTGAGCCCCCGTCAAATTGAACGGAAGATCCCGAAGGAAACCGTCAGCCGGGCCAAAATCGGAAAAAGCTTTTGGGCCGTTAACCCGCTTGGCCTCCTGTCTCATTGACATGAGTCCTAGCTGGAGATACAGGATCTCCCGAAACGCCAAAGTCCGCCTGGCCCGCTGCCACGAAGCCGCGCTGGTTGGCAGGTGGATAACCCTATACGCCTCACGTTCCTCCATGTACCCGTACCGTTCCAAAATCTCCGGAGGTATGTCACCCCGTATCTCATCGAAACACTGAGATAAGGCTTGTCCTACAATCTTGTGGATAGCTTGCGAGGTAAATGACGCTGAAGCGTGGTAAATAGGTACCACCGGGCCGCTTTCCACGGGCTCGGACGACGCGAACCATAGCGGATGGGCCATTTCAAGTCCACCCTGCCCGACGCGACTATCATCCTGCCCGAGTGAAAGTGCTGGTACATATAGGGCATGTTATACCACACCAAATGCACTTGACCTGTCCCGTCGGAAAGATCTACGAGAAGGGCGCGGCCGCGCCGGCTTCCGACAAACCGGGTCGAGGTCACTAAGCCCTGGACAGTAACTTCATCTCCGGGATGGATGTTCTCCATGGCAGTAACGCTAGAGAAATCATCTATTCGGAAAGGAAAATGATCCAAAAGGTCTCTCACTGTCTTAATCCCGAGTCCGGACAGGAGCAAAGCCTTTTGGGGCCCGACTCCTTTGACAAAACGGACCGGATCATCCAGTGAAAGACCTCTTCTGGTGCTCATTCCACCGATACGATGTAGTAGTACAGAGGTTGTCCTCCGTCCTGAAGCTCAACCTCAACGTTATCTCCCACGAGCTCCCTGAGCGCTTGGACGGCGGTCTGGGCTTCCTCTGGAGAGATGTCCTTGCCGTAATAGAGGGTAACTATCTCGTCCTTGTCCTTTATCATTGACTTGACTGTGGACAAAAGCACTTGTGCCGGATCTTTTCCAACCTGGTCGACTTTACCGTCAACAAGGCCCAGAATATCGCCTTTCTTCATCGCGTGCCGCCCAAACTTGCCGTCTCGCGCGGCGTAGGTGATCTCCCCCGTTTTCACGCGCTTAATTGCCTTGGAGGCCCGCTTGAGATTGTGCCCCATGTCCTCTCCAAGGTTTAGGGCCAAAAGCGCGGATATCCCCTGGGGAATGGTTTTTGACGGCACAATATACATTTTCCGGCCCGTGAGTTTCTTGGCTTGCTTAGCGGCCAGGAAAATGTTGCTGTTGTTCGGCAGGAAAATAATCTTCTTCGCGTTTACCGTCTTCACTGCCGCGGCTAGTTCGGCAGTGGACGGGTTCATGGTCATCCCGCCTTCGATGACTAGATCGCAATCTAAGCTCTTCATGATCTCTGTGAGTCCTCTGCCCGAGGCCACCGAGACGATTCCGGTCTCCTTAGGCTCTTGCGATGGGCTCTCTTTCTTAGGCAGAAGCTGTGGAAAACTTCCGTCCACGCTCCGCGTTATCCCCCCCGCCACGGCCGTCTTTGGAAGCTTCATTTGGGCAGCTTCCCGGGCCTGCTCTATCATGTTGTCTATGACGACTTGAGATAGGGCGCCGTATTCCAAGCACAAAGTCAACACGTCTCCGGGGGTTTTCGTATGGATGTGCACCCTGACCAGTTCACTAGAGCCCACTACCAACAGTGAGTCGCCCATCCGCTCGAGTCTGGACCTAATCACCTGAATCGGTATGCCCCGTCCGGATATCAGGAACTGAGTATCGTAAGGATTCTCAATGTCGAAAGTCGAAAGCCCTTCGCTGGCTACGTTGGCGTTGTCCGAAACCGTCTCAATGGAGTCTCCGGATGTCCCACCGGCCAACCCCAAGAGGGCCCCTTCGACGATGTAGATTAAGCCTTTGCCGCCGGCATCGACCACTCCCGCCTGCTTAAGGACCGGAAGCAGCTCAGGCGTATCGGCAAGGACTTCCTTAGCTTTCGTGAGTCCGGCATGCAGCACCTCGGATACTGTCGCGCCGGCTTGACTGTTCTCTTTTGTCCCGTCTCTTAAGCCCCGAAGCACAGTCAAAATCGTACCCTCGACAGGGCGCATTATGGCCTTATACGCCGTAGTCACCGCTTCATCGAGAGCATTTGGGAGTTCCAGCGACGAGACACTGTGCTTGCCTGCAAGGTATCTGGCGATGCCCCTGAGGATTTGAGACAAGATGACGCCTGAGTTTCCTCTAGCCCCCATGAGAGCTCCGTGGCTGGCCTGCTCAGCGGCATCCGACAGACTCGGATTATCTAAAGCCTGCACACGATCGGCCGCCGAAGAGAGAGTCAAGAACATATTGGTGCCCGTATCTCCATCGGGAACCGGGAAAACGTTCAATGCGTCGACTTCTTTCTTGCGCTCTGCCAAATAGCCCTTTGCCGAGACTATCATCTTTTGAAACAAAACGCCGTCTAACACCGGTTTTGTCATTGTTAGCTCCCCGAATCCCCTTGTGGCCTTATACCCTGCACGTTTACTGTCACTTTGGCGACCTTCAAACCGGTTGCTTTTTCCACTGTGTACCTCACCTTATCCGCGATCATTCTTGCAACTTCATTTATGCGAATACCGTAGCCGAGTATCACCGCGAGGTCAATGTACACCGCGTCTCCGTCCACGGAAACGGACACGCCCCGGGACAAGTTCTCTTTCCCCAGAATCTCAGAAATGCCATCGGTCATCTTTCTGCCGGCCATTCCTACCACACCGTAGCACTCTATGGCGGCAGCCCCCGCTATGGTAGATATGGCCTCTTCTGAAAGGACCAACTTCCCGAGTCCGGTATCAACTTCTTTTCCACTTAAAGGTGACACTCGCATGGCCTTCTTTCGTGCTAGAAAAGCATTCTTTAGTCTTCGATGGAATTCCCTTCTTTTCCTCCCTCAGTGTATGTGCTAGAATGAATAGGTTATTAGGAGTCTTCTCGGGAGGTTTTTCACTTGGCCAGGTGCGAGTTCTGCGGCAAGTCCAGATCTGTAGGCAATACTATAAGTCACTCTCACATAAAGACCAAGAGAACTTGGTCACCTAACGTCCAGCGGGTCCGCGCTGTGGTGGACGGCCACGTGCGTCGGGCATACGCTTGTACTGAGTGCTTGCGCTCCGGAAGAGTGAAGCGCGCCGTCAGATAGCAGTCCATTGTCTACACCGTGACCAGATACCTCATGCCGTGAGCTAGTATCTGGTCACAGCTAACTTTCCCACTAGCGACTGTGATCCGGGCAGTATACTACCCGGATTCTACGGACGATACCCAAAGAGACCCAGAATAGCCTTCACTATGCCCGAAAACGCCTTTGGAACCCTCATCACTCTGACTTTCATGTTGTTCCAAGGCCCCGCTTAAAGTGCGGGCCAAGGGCACCTCCCCTCAAGACTAGGTAAGCACCACGAGACGACTTCACACACCGCCTTTGTACAGGAAATAGGCTCCTACCATCAGTCCGAGGCCGCAAAGGCCCAGGAGAAATGAAGGCGGCATGGCGACCACGAAAATGACGAGGCCCAAGAGCCCCATCGCAAGCGGTACGAGCGTCTTCTGGGAGAGCTTTCTGTAGCGCATCCTCATGGAAATCCCCGCTTCGTAGTCGTGGAACGCATGACTCTCCCTAGCGTATGATCAAATCTTGGGAGTGGTGCCTCCCCTCAAGAGGTTTACGGCTTCCTGCCGATCCCCTGCCCTAAATATGTAGCTGCCCGACACAAGGACGTCCGCGCCGGCCTCCCTAAGCAGGTGAGCGTTATCATTAGTCACTCCTCCGTCCACCTCGATGGCAATCGCGCGGCCGGACTCCCGGACAAGC
>DAIRWA010000098.1:0-6498 GCA_036802545.1 Bacillota bacterium
GTCGCATCCAGGCTTCCGGGAGAACCCGCTACACGCTTGTCAATCACGATACGTAGGCCACCCGTGCTCCAACGGCGGACTATTTCGTCCAGCCGGAGCAAGCCTTCCTCAGTGGGCACTAGAGCATCTCCCGTGATACATGGATTAGTGCTCTCGATCTCTCCCAGCTCAGGCGTAGGATTGTCTTTGTTCAAGCGGTCAAGAAAGATGATCCCAGGCTCGCCGTTCTTCCAGGCTTGGTCAACAACGATTTCGAACACCTTCCGTGCATTGGCCGTGCCGATAACCTGCCCGTTTCTGGGATTCACCAGGTCATAGTCGGTTCCGGCTTCCACAGCCTCCATAAACTTGGCTGTAACGCCGACGGATATGTTGAAGTTGGTGAGTTCGTTAGTGTCGGTCTTGCAGGTGATAAACTCCAGTATGTCGGGATGGTCCACCCTGAGAATACCCATATTGGCCCCGCGCCGGACTCCACCTTGCTTGACGGCCTCAGTGGCCGAGTTGAAAACCTTCATAAAAGAAACCGGCCCCGACGCCACCCCCCCGGTCGAACGGACCATATCGTTCTTGGGCCGAAGCCTGCTAAAACTAAAGCCAGTCCCGCCACCGGATTGATGTATAAGCGCGGCGTGCTTTAGCGAATCAAAAATGCTCACCATGGTGTCTTCTATAGGCAATACAAAGCAGGCTGATAGCTGCTGCAACTCGCGCCCGGCGTTCATGAGCGCGGGCGAATTGGGCATGAACTTGCCCTCCGTCATTAGCCTGCAAAACCTCTCAGCACTGGTCCTAAGCCGTTCCGAATTCGCTTCTACCGCCGCCTTAACTTCTTCCCAAGACGCACTGAGTTCGCCTTCTTCTACAGATCGCCGATAGGCCATCTTGAGGGTGGCCCAATCCCATTCCGAGACGTCTAGCGGCTCACCGCTTGCATCACCCGTATCTCCGGCAACGCTCCCAACACCCGCGGACGCGCCACTCCCGGAACCTGCTACGCCATTCGCCACTTCCTGTTTACCCGCGCCCTGCTTATCATCCACTTCAACCTTATCCGATGCTTCCGGCCCAGCCTGACCTTTTTCCTTAAGCGCAGGGCAATGAAGAACATCCATGAGGGCGATATTCCTCGCCACCCGCCACAGCATCTCCGCCGGGGACTCCATTGCGTTGCCCGACTCATCTTTCCGCAAATAACGCTTCTCTAGAATCGCTATGGCGTTATCGCTAAAACTTAACTGCGCGGCCTCTTCTCTCTTTCCCGACACCCTTATTCCTCCCACTGACTATGTAAAGACTTCATACTTTTGGCTCCGCTCCCCAAAGCAAACGGACCGCATTGACAAACCTTGTGAGCCGATTAACTGATTAACTCTTCTCCTTTGCGTCCCTTTCAGAAAGCACCCTTTGGACCTCGGTAAGCAAACCATCTAGATCTCTAAACTCGCGATAGACCGAGGCGAACCGAACGTAAGCCACCTCATCGATCTGGCGTAGCTTATCCATCACCAATTCACCTATTTCAACTGAAGTCACTTCGCCTTTGCCCGTCTCTCGCAGTTGACGTTCTATGTCGGATGCCGCGGTTTGAAGGCTCTCTAGGGAGATAGAACGCTTCTCACACGCTTTGAGCATTCCCGACAACACCTTCTCGCGAGAAAACACTTCTCGACGGCCATCTTTCTTGATGATCACCAAAGGAGCTTCTTCGACCCTCTCATACGTGGTAAAACGACGCACACATCGAGGACACTCACGACGACGGCGAATAGCGGAAACATCCTCCGTAGGGCGTGACTCCAAGACTCTGGAGTCCAGATAGCCGCAGAAAGGGCACTTCATGGTAGCCAGTCACCTCGAAGAGAAAATCGCTAACAGAGCGGACATTTGTTTCCGCTATATCTAGTTGCTCTTCTTCTCTTCTACGCTACATGTTGTTTTCCTTGTGGATTTCTCGGTCGCGCGAGAAATAAAACGATCGTAGTCTACGAGGAAGCGTTCGTGAGTTCCGGCACCCACAACCTCTGCCCCATCATGAGCCTCAACGTGGAAAACCAGTCGCCTGCCGTCGATTGCCGTCAGCTTCGCAGTTGCCGTGACGGTCAATCCAACGGGGGTCGGGGCCAAGTGGCGCACGTCAACAAGAGTTCCTACCGTGACTTCTCCGGGTTCCATATACGGTTCCAGCGCGTTAACGGCGGCTATCTCCATGATCAATATCAGGTTAGGCGTCGCGAATACCGGTACGGCCCCACTCTTGCTGGTTAAAGCCAGCGTGTCTACGGTGACTTCCATTTCTGCCCGGCCTATGGTATCTAAAGTGATTGTCTTCATCAGTGTGGGCTACGCCTCCTACATTGTGTAAAGTCCGATCGGTGCAATCATCCTCCCCAACATATAGAATCATAATGTCTTATGAGCGGGATTGAAAGGGTGAATCTAGTGCCGTCTTCGGATGAGAAGGATATCTTGAGCCCAGAAGTGGCAAGGCGTCTGCAAAAGCTGCCTGAAGCCTTCTACGCAAGACGTGCCCTGCTGGCGGCACCTGATCTACTAGGCAAAGTCCTCGTCCACGATAACGAGGACGGCCTTACCGCGGGGATAATCACAGAGACAGAGGCGTATGAAGGCCCGGAAGACCAAGCTTGCCACGCCTTCGGCGGCCGCCGCACCGCTAGAAATGAACCGCTGTATGGGCCGCCGGGACGCGCTTACGTGTACTTCACATATGGAATGCACTTCCTGGTGAACGCCGTAACGGCGGAAGAAGGCACGCCCCACGCAGTGTTGATACGATCGCTCATGCCAGTCACAGGACTGGGGCTTATGTTCCGGCGACGGAACGGGCGCACCCCTCTGGCGAAAGGGCCCGGACGCTTGTGTCAGGCGATGGGGATTGGGCGAGGGGAGAATACCGCGGACCTGCAAACGGACCCGCTGTTCATCGCCTATCCTCCCGAAAACCTATCCGACAAGGCGCTTGGCGACTATACAATCCAAGAAACCCCGAGAATTGGCGTTAACTACTCAGGCGAAGCGAAGGACTACCTCTGGCGTTTCGTGATGATCCGAAAGCCCAACTAGCCGTTGGCCAACCACTGCCCCACTAGGCTCCTTACCTGATATGCCCTGCTTGTGGCGCCTGATCTACCGGGGAGGAGCCTCGTCTACAATACCGAAGATAGCCTTACCACCGGGATAACCTCCACGTAGCTCGTAACCTCACAAGCCTCCTTACCGTATTTCCACTCCCGATTGGCCGAATAATAAGCCTGATTTAATCTTTGGAGCTCTAGCCACAGTGAAAGCATCGCCTGTCTAGGGCGTAGTCGGCTGGTACTCTGACTACGAGAACGAGGGGGTATCTTCTTTGAACACACATAAGGCACTCTCGCCCATTTGGAGCGGCCCATTGGCCGGTCTTGGGGCCGGCCTTCTGTCGGGATTCGTGCTCCAGCAAATATGGGTCCTGACTCCTCTCCCACTCATGGTCGGGCGAGCCCCCGAGGCTAGAGTGGGTTGGGTAATCCATCTATCCATATCGGTCATCTTCGGGGCTGTCTTCGGAGCCATCGTCCGCGACACAGAACGATCTTACGGGACAGTCCTAGTCTACGGAATCCTCTTGGGCCTCCTGGTCTGGCTCATAGGTCCCCTCTACTTGATTCCGGTCCTTATCGGACTGCCGCCCCAGTTCGCTCTCGCCGGCAGATGGCTCCAGGTTGGCTTTGCTTACGTGCTCTACGGGATTACCGTCGGAGCCCTGCATCTTCTCATCAGCGCCAAGTCTGAAAGGAGAGTATAACCGTGAGGCGACACGTTTTTCTGACGCTCCTTCTAGTGGCTTTCGGGGTGGTTTCTGTGCTTACACTGACGGCAGAACCTGCCCGGGCCGACGTTAACATCCTACTTCCCAGCGGGTACCAAATCGAAGCGGTGGCAACCGGCTTGACGTTCCCCACCTCAGTATCCTGGGATTCGGAGGGACGCATGTACGTCACCGAAGCCGGCTACGCCTACGGCCCTAAGGAAGTCGGTCCGGGACGAGTCCTCAGGATTGACCCGGATAAGTATGAAGTAGTCTTGGACGGCTTGAACTCGCCCGCGACTGACGTCAAGTTCCATGGAGACGACATGTACGTGGCCCACCGAGGTTCGCTGTCGGTGCTTCGAGACGACGCGCGGTTGGACCTGATTCAGGGCCTTCCATCCGGTGACCACTACACCGGAGAGATCGCCATCAATATGGAAGAAGGTTGGGTCTATCTTGGGAATGGCACTACAACCAACTCAGGCGTCATCGGAGACGACAACTTCCGGTTCGGATGGGTGTCTGAGCATCCTGACTGGCGAGACATCCCCGGCAAGACCGTGACTCTTACCGGAGTAAACCTTTCCGCGCCCGATCTCAGGACCGCAAACCCCGCCGATCGGACCGAAACCGGGGCTTTCGTCCCCTTCGGCACCCCAACCAAGGAAGGCCAAACCATCCCCGGACAAACCAAGTCAAGCGGCATCATCCTACGGACCAGGTCAGACGGCACAGAAACCCAAGTCTACGCTTGGGGACTCCGAAACCCGTTTGGGCTCGGCTTTGACCCAAACGGAAGACTCCTCGCGGTAGACCAGGGATACGATGACAGGGGCGTCCGCCCGGTCGCCAACGCTCCCGACATTATCTATGAAATAGAGCAAGACGCTTGGTATGGCTGGCCCGACTATTGCGGTGGAATTCCCATCGATGATCCCCGTTTTCAGTCCGACCTACCCGGGTGGCCTCCGAAACCGTTGCTGGCGGACCCGCCCGTGCTAGAAAATCCCCTGCTCTTACTGCCGCCGCACACGGCGGCCATGAGATTCGACTTCGCTCCACTGGGATTTGACACAACCGGCGCCATGTACCTGGCCGCCTTCGGATCGGCTGACCCTATAACGGGGCTAACCCCCGAAGAAACCGGAAGCAGCGTACTGAAGATCGATCCCGACACGGGAGAATCATCTGTGTTCGTCCGGAACAAAACCGGAAAACCCGCCGGCCGTAGCTTAACCGGTCTAAACCGCCCCATTGACGTCAAGTTTGGCCCGGACAACTGCATGTACATAGTTGATTTCGGGGTATTTGAGATCAACGGTCAGGTACCCAACGCGGTGCCCAACACCGGCGTCGTGTGGAAGGTCTGCAAGCAGCGGTACGGCTTTCGCGAAACGGGATACGCAGGCAACCTTCAACACGGCGACAACCCTTGGAACCCCGACTACGAACCCTTGAAGGCACGACTCCAAGAATACTTGAACGGGCTCGGAACTAAGGCGGAATGGGGCATCTTTTTCAAGGACCTGACGTCCCAGAACACTTTCGGCATCCAAGAAGACCTACCCGTCCCGGCAGCCAGTACTGTGAAAGTGCCGGTAGTGCTCTTCGCGGCCACGTTGGTCTCTGAGGGGAACTTGTCCTGGAACGAGCAACTGACTTACAAGGCGGAAAGAGACTGGAGAGGCGGTGCCGGCTCGCTACAGTTCACAGCCAAGGACGGAGACATCTTCACCATACGGGAATTGGCCGAAAAAGCCATCACAGAAAGCGACAACGTGGCGTGGAAAATGCTCGAACGCAGGCTTGGGCTTGAGAACATAGCCAACTTCATGCGCCAAATTGGAGGCACTAACGTTTATCCCGGCTGGCAAAACGTCTCCACGGCGAGAGATATGGTGACATATATGCAGGCAACATTGGACTTCGCCCAGAAAAGCCCGGAAAACGGCCAAGACATACTGCACTGGCTGTCCAACACTATATGGAACACGGGCTTGAACCGTTTCATCACCGAGGTCGAAGTGGGCCACAAAGAAGGAGACATTACCGGAATCTCGGACGACATGGGCATCGTCTACGCTAACCACCCGTACCTCATCGCCATAATGTCCAAGGGGCAAGACGATGTCGAGCTGGGGTTCGAGCACATCGGGCACCTATCTCGCATCGTCTATGACTACCAGGTGGAGATGGAAGTTCAGGCCGGGAAGGAACCGTCGCCGTAGAGAGACCCGCCAGGTAAGCACCCGCGGCCTCTTCGACGTGAAGATGCAGGCGCTCACGATGGGCAAAGGCAATCGGACGCCCCCGGCCTCTTCGGAGCGAAGATGCAGGCACTCCACGACGGGCTGAGGCAATCAGACATCTCGGGCCTCTCCCGTTAAGGTCGGAGAGGCCGGAGATGTCCTGCAAACGGTACCGGTTCACTACTGTGCTCCGGAAGTGATTACGATACCCTGGGTATCCGGATTCCAATCAACCGTAGCCCCCAGCCTCTCTACAATGAACCTAAGCGGCAACATAGTTCGGCCAGACTCAGAAAGAAACGGTTTCACCTCGGCGTTCGAAGCATCGATGGGCACGGTGACGCCGTCGACCACTGCATCGCTCCTGCCGATCCAAAGAGCTATGGACCGGTCTCCCTTGACTATGTCAACTCGCCGTTCAGAGTCCTCCCAAAACAC
>DAIRWA010000099.1:0-6423 GCA_036802545.1 Bacillota bacterium
GTCACGATGCGATCCGTAGCTATGGATCGTGATGATGAAGAGAAAGTCACCATTACGCTTGTCTCACGTTGCGATTTGCAGCCTTATCTCATTGTCATGGCGAGAAAGTAGTCATTGGGCAGGCGTCACGATGCGATCCGTAGCTATGGATCGTGATGATGAAGAGAAAGTCACCATTACGCTTGTCTCACGTTGCGATTTGCAGCCTTATCTCATTGTCATGGCGAGAAAGTAGTCATTGGGCAGGCGTCACGATGCGATCCGTAGCTATGGATCGTGATGATGAAGAGAAAGTCACCATTAGGCTTGTCTCACGTTGCGATTTGCAGCCTTAGCCCATTGTCATGGCGAGAAAGTAGTCGTTGGGCTCGTCTCAGCGTCCTGCCAAACACAGCTGACTTACTCACTGCTCTGAATGCAGCGAGCCGGGGACCAAGTCTCTGTAGACCGCGACCGTCTTTTCAGCCATCACCTTGGCGTCGAACAGCGCCTCCACCCTGGCCTTTCCGGCTGTTCCCATCGTCTTGGCCAAATCCGGGTCGATCAATAGCCGAACGATAGCCTGCGCCAGCAGGGTCGGCTGCCTCGGGGGAACTAGAATCCCCGTTTGCCCATCCGCGACCACTTCAGGAACTCCACCGACCTCAGTGGCCGCTACCGGAAGCCCCGCAGCCATGGCTTCCATAACTGCGAGACCGATTCCCTCGCTGTCCGACGGCAGAACGAAAACGTCCAGCTTGGAGAGGAAATCCGGAGCATTCTCGACAAACCCGGGCATCCGCACGTATGGCTCCATTCTCAAGTTCCTTATCCTTGACCTGAGTTCGCCCTCAACCGGGCCTGTCCCTCCGATTACGAAACGCGCAGTAGGCTCGGCCGAAAGCACAAGTTTGGCGGCATCGACGAATACATCCAGCCCCTTCTCAGAGCTCAGCCTCGCAAGGGTGCCAATGAGAAACCCCAGCTTCCCGGCCCGTGAGGGGTTGCCAGAAATTCCTTCAAATACGGCATTCTCAGCACACCGACCAGCATACTCAGCGCAACAGTCAACGCTACAAGAGGAACACCCGGCGCCCTGGACGGAACAATCAAAGTCCTGGGCATAACAGCCTGCATCACCTGCGGTCAGGATACCGGCGGCCGAACTGCCGCAGCCCCAGTTGTGGCCCAGCCCATAGGGTCTGAGGTCTATCCCGTTGTGGATAGTCACCACCATAGATGGCTCAATACCCGACAACACCAGCTCATCCCTGACGCGTTCGGAAACCGCGATGATCTTGTCTGAAAACACGTTAGCCACTGCCTTATTAAGCAGCCTCTTAAGAGGATTCCCGGCTCGCGTTTTGGGTCTCGCGGATCCCCCCATGCCAAATCGCGCGGAAGGCGCGTTCGCCATCCTGTTGGAGTGCATCTTGGATGGCGTTTTGGAGTGTGTCTCACCGTGCTTTGTGTATACCACTGGAATCCTGCACAACCGCGCCGCGATACGCCCCGAAAAGCTGCTGTGAGTGTGCGCCAAGTCCGGTCTTTCCCGTCTGAGCAGCGCAAACAGCTCCCTCGTGAGGCGAAAGTTGAAAGATACGTCCCTTCCTGAAACGGCTATTCTGCGGATGTCCATAGCGTCGATGCGTTTCCCCAACTCACCGTCAGGACAGGCTACCACAACATCGATATCGGCGAACGCAGGCTGGGATAATAGGTACGTCAGGTAGCGTCCCGCGCCGCCGAAATTAGTGTCAGTGATGATGTGGATAACCTTCAAGCTGCATCCTCCCCATCCAAAACGGCTATCTGTCGGCTGCGGATAGTCATCTCCCCGGCAAGTGTCGGCCACCACCACTTGCATCCAGTCTGACTGTCGGCTGCTGACACTTGCGGTAGCGGAAGGCCCCACCGTCCCCGCCAGCCCATTTGTTCAGCGGTCATCGTCTTTGACTGTGCCGCCACGGTCCCCACCGTCTACCGCAGCCACCTGTTCACCGACCGGCGTCTTGGCCTTTGCCGCCACGATCCCCGCCGCGACACCGACGAGCGCCCAAAACACCGCGGTGACCTTAGGATTATACCAAGTGTAGTCGATGACACCTTGCAGAAGGTTCCCGGCCACCGCCGCGACCGCGCCTGACACTATCCCAACCTCGGCCCAGCGCGAACCGGATTTGCCTCTTTCACCGAAAACAGTCTTGAAGGCGTCATAGAGCCAAACCAAGAACAGCCCTGCCATAGAGATAAAGCCGAGGAGTCCGACTTCCAGCGTGAACTGCAAGAACGTGCTGTGGGCGTGGGGCGCGGGCGTCCCGATAATCATGTACTCCGGGTAGACTTTCCTGAACGCTTCAGCCCCCAAACCTACGCCCCTAAACAGGTAATCCCTAATCATGGCGATGGACCCTCGCCAAATAGACACCCTGTAGGCGTTGGACGTGTCGGCAAAACTGAACGACGATAGCAGCCTCTTAAGAAATATCTCAGGAGCGACTGCCAAGCCCACTCCTCCTACGATCAGGCCCACGGGTAACATCCGCCAGTCATACAAGACCGCAAGCACGCAGAACGCAAACGCGAACCCTAGCCAAGCTCCCCTGGTTTGGCTTAAGAGCAGTCCCAATCCCTGGAGTCCGGCGAACCCAAGCAGCACAAGGCGGTCCCGCCAGTCTCGTTTGGCGAGCAGCAACGCGATGGACAAGGGAAGCGCCAACACCATCATTTCAGCGAGGAAAATCGGACTGGTAAAAGTCCCAACGACTCGTACCAGGTTCTCTTCAAAAACATCGTCTACCCACGCGATGGGCGAAGTCCACCCCGTCAGCCTTTGAACAACGCTGATAAACCCCGAGAAAGCGGCGCCAGTCAGAAATGGCCATACAACGTTCTCGGCCCGCCCTCGAAACCCGGCGTCCGCCGCGGTGAAGAAAACGAGGAAATAGAAGAACCATATGAACATGTTGAACAGGCTCAAAGAGAGGTCCACCGAGGACAGTGTAGCCCCAACGATAAATAGCAAGACCGCGGCCACAGACACCACTGTGCCGAAACCGGGCAGCGCCCACAGGGTTCCGCTCTTCCCTGCGCGTACGTCTTTCGCCCTGCTCCACAACTGCAAGACAAACACGCCCGATGCCAGAACCATCACGATCTCGGTAGGCGCTACACAGGCAAGGGCCAACACGAGGCCCAACGCGGTCTCAACGGTTATTCGGCCGTGGAAAGGGACCACCACTAACTTGGCGTAAGGCCAAAACGTGCGCACCAGCAGGCTGCCCTCGGCAAGCCGCGTCCAGGTGGCAGCCCCGGCGGATGCCGCCTGGCAGAGAACACTCCCTTCGAGACAGCCGTCAGCCCACGCGAACAAGCCGACAAGAAGTCGCGATAACCTATCTGCCACACTCTGGGCGAAGGTGAATGCCCTGCTGGAGTGAGATATGGCATAGTCTGGAAACCCCTCGCGGGCTGAGCCCGATATCATTGGGCGGCTCCAGGCAGTAGATCCAGAGTCAGAATGTAACCATTTACCTGCGCCCACTTGGTCGTGAATCCTAAGCTTGTGCCAACCCTGGCTTCAACGCCGTTAATGGTTATCAAATCCTCGCCTTCTCTTGCTGTGGCGGTCACGGTTACAATGGCGTCGACTTTTCCTTCAACTCGCGTCCACTTGCCGTCCATGGCCATGCTCCAAACGTCGCCGGGTTCGGTAGTTACGCGCTTGATGGTCCCGATCTGTGCCCCAGTCTTGAACTCAAAAACCTTGCCGCCCTTTTGCAGGGCTTCCGCGGTCGTAGGCCTTACACCAGCCACAATGATCGTATATTCGACGGGCACCTCTCTGGCAGCGATCTCAGACCCAATATCGCGTCCAAATCTGGCATACGCAAACCAGATTCCCCCTCCGATCAAGACAAGCACAATCACCAAATCCACGATGCTGACCTTCCCGAAAATTCGGCCTTTCTTATCGAGCAAACCCAACGACATCTTCTCCTTCCCAGGCAAAGGACTACTAGGGGACTACCATATGTATTCTACCTCATAGTAGACGAGCGGTCTTGTCCTCGAGTTCGCAATGAGTATGAGTTGAACTCTGCAAACATACTTCGGGTCATTCCCGCTGTCGTACGCTGCAGAACCTTCGAGCCCAATAGGCCCTTCATGTAAATGCTCGAAAAGAACGGCAGAGAATATCAGGCAGACAAGAGCGGGATAGGGGATGATCGCCGTAGCTAGAATACGAAGTTCAGCGAGTCCCTTGGGAAGCGTCCCACTCCACCGCCGCATTGATGCGATCTAGAGTCGTCGGGTGAGTCCAAGAAAACCAGCGCATGAACAGAGGCGGTTCGACATCGGACAGGTTGCTTCTTGACAGGTTGAGCTGAGTCGATATGAAGGTGCCGGGATCGGCAGTGAGTTCCAGCGAGTATGCGTCGGCCGTCACCTCATGCTTCCTGGATATAAACGACGACGCAGGGGATAACACATAGCCTGCCAGAGTAGACACTATGAGGAGGAGCAACAAAGTTCGTTCCAACGATGCGTAGGAAGAAGGCGGCATCCGCCCAACGGCTAGGGAAAACGCCAGCAATACGCCTGCGACGCCAATGGCGGAAAAGGCGAGGCCCTTTGCCACGTGCCCGTACCGCCAGTGTCCCATCTCGTGGGCGACCACGAGCTTGACCTGCTCCTGTGTATGGGTGTTGATGAGATTATCGTAAAGCACTACCTGTCGCGATCCTCCGACTCCCGCAAAGTACGCGTTCGCCCTAGCGGTCCTGACTGAGGCCTCCATGACCAGAACCTCGCCAACCTCCATCCCCGCCTCATCTGTAAGATCACGGATATCGCCGAGAATCGCCTGGTCTTGAAGGGGGTAGAACTTGTCGAATATGGGCGCTATCACACTCGGATAGATAAACGCTATGAGCATGGCAGCGACAACGTAGCCCAATGTCAGCGCCCACGGCCAACGCTTCGGCAAGAACACAAACGCCCAGGCTACGGCACCTCCGATTACCGCGTATTCCAGCGTGTTGAGAACGACGTTTTTAAGATAGTTGATAAACCACACCCCGAATCCCACGCTAGAGAGCCCGAACTGGCGCTCCAAGATGAAACCGCCATAGATGCGCAAGGGCAGGGTGACGATGGCCATCAAGAGCGAGACTGCGACTCCGAGGAGAACGCCCATCCACAGAGCCCCCATTGGGGTTACGCGCCCGCCGAATAACCCGCCGGCAATTGACCGCTTGGACAGATACCACAGCAATCCGAACACGATGAAGGTGTTGACCCCAGAAGCGATGTAGCTCCGAACCGCTCTCGCATCCGCTCGGTCCAGATGTGCTTCGTCATAATACCGAAGGGCGTTCTGGCTGTGGACTACCGGGACGAACGCCGAAACCAGCCAAAGCACGGCAAATGTCAATGACAAGGCCCACAGAACCTTCATCATACTCGTCATGGGATATCACCCCTTGTGCTCGTTCACGACCCAATCGATGGGCCATTACATTGTGTAACGGTAGAGCATGAACACTCCTATACACGAAGACGACAACCTGTCATTGAAGTCATCCTATAGTCTGACGGTATAACATGAACACGCAGGCTTTCAAGCATGTGTGTCCCGCTTCCCGGATCCTTCCATAATCTGTCGGTAGAACTGGAGGTCGCCGGCTGCTTGGGAAGCCATCCGCTCCATGGGACACAAATCATCCTGAGACATGTTCATAATAGCCGGCACAAGCCTATCGTACTCGAGGGTCACGCCCCTCTTGCGCGCCTCCGCCACCGCCAAAGAACTAGTCAGCTCTCCCCACATTACTCTTGCGCCAAGCAAATATGCCAGACGAAAAGCCGCCAGGCCCACCACTTTGTCGGCAAACGCATAGTGGCCCGCTGCCTTCAGTGAACCCGCTCCGGACCGCGGCGTCGCGATTGCATCAGCGCGCGCCCTTGAACCCGTCTCAGGGCCTGACCTTGAGTGAGTGCTTGACTCAGTCCCAACGCTCATATGGAGTCTCTCCAAGCCGCCATATCTGGTGATCTGGCGTTCCAAGATGGACAAGACCGGCTTCAGCCGGCTTCCCTTATCCCTGGCTACGATGAAACCATCTTTCACCAAACAAGCCGAATAGCCGGCAAGAATCTCTGCCTTGGCTAAACCCAAGTCGCTTGTCATGCCACGGACCACCAATTCTGAAGCGGACGGTCAATCTCGCTATGTGTTCTTAGGAACTTATGGACAACACCTTTACTAGGCATTTGCGGTTCGATCTCCTCTCCGGGTACTGCTAACCAAGTCGTTGTCACCGACGTCATGCTCAAGCGCAAATGCCTGAACATGATGGTACGACATGGGTGAGTCACATCAATCAACAACGAACAGCGAGCGTTCTTCACTTATTATAGCGTTGTCGTCACAAAGCTCGC
>DAIRWA010000100.1:0-6358 GCA_036802545.1 Bacillota bacterium
AACTCACAAAAGAGCGACTGAGTCTGCATGGCTATGAGGCGGGCGAGGCCGGTTTTCCCTATTCCGGGCGGCCCCCAAAACAGCATGGACGGAACTCGGTCTCCCTCGATGGCTTTCCTAAGGGCCCTTCCGGGACCGACCACTTCCTCCTGCCCGACGTACTCATCAAAAGATCGCGGAGTCATGCGCAAGGCCAATGGAGCATCAGAAGGTATCCGGAGAAGATCGAAACCCCCGGATACCTTCTTGTCGTTCTTCTTATCGTCTTTGGCTAGAGGATCGTCTCCCCACAGCCCAGTTTGGCTCACGGAATGCCTCCTTGCGGACATCGTTAAGGATCCGCAGACAGTGTCCGCCGCCATGGCGACCTTGTCGGCGGTCAACAGCTCAATGCGTCTACCCGCTACTTCTTTAGATTGGCCAGCGCTTCCTTAAACCGCCTAACGCCCTCTTCACAGGCTTCCCTGGGTACGTCATGATGGGTGACGAGCCTGACCCTGTACGGCAGGTCGGCGTTGAACCACACTCCGTAGCCCTTCATCAAGCGGGCAAACTCAGGGCCATCCATGCCGATGCCGCGAGTGCCCACGACAACCATGTTAGTCTGCACCGTGGAAAGATCCACCTGAAGGCCTTCCACCGTTGAAAGAGCTTCGCCGACCATCCGCGCGTTGGCGTGGTCCTCCGCAAGCCGCCCGACCATTTTCTCGAGAGCGACAATCCCGGCCGCGGCCAAAATACCGGCTTGGCGCATCCCGCCGCCTAGCATCTTCCGATACTTGCGCACCTTAGCTACAAAATCGGCCGGCCCCGCCACGAGGGAACCCACCGGAGCGCAAAGACCCTTCGAAAGACAAAACTGCACCGAGTCCGCGTATTGGGTGATTTCTTTGACATCCACTCCGAGGCCAACCGCCGCGTTGAACACCCTGGCGCCGTCTAGGTGAAGCTTGGCACCACCTTCGTGAGCTACCTCGTAGATGGCCTTCATGTTGTCTAAAGGCACCAGACAACCGCCCGAACGGTTGTGTGTCTGCTCCAGTAAGACAAGCGACGTCCTGGGAAAGTGGATATTTTGACCCCTAATGGACGCCTTCACCTCGAGAGGATCCATGACGCCCCTGTGCCCTCTGATGGTCCTAGTCTGTACTCCGGACAACACCGCCGGACCTGCCACCTCGTACATGAACACGTGGGCTTGCTCTTCGAGAATGATCTCATCTCCCCGGTCCGTCCAGGCCATCACCGCTACTTGATTACCCATTGTGCCGCTGGGAACAAAAATCGCCGCTTCCTTACCTACTTTTGCCGCGCCAATGGCTTCAAGCTTGTTCATGGTCGGGTCGTCGCCGTAGACGTCGTCCCCAACCTCAGCCTTATACATGGCTTCACGCATTTCAGGCGTGGGCTTTGTCACCGTATCGGAACGAAAGTCGATAATCTTCAGAGCCATCTCCGGTTCCTCCTCGTCGCACATCACGTATCACGAGTCGCGCATCATACACCGCATTACACATAGTGCATGTCGCATCACTTGTCACGTGTCGCTCATCATGCCATGAGCTTCTCTACCCACCTCGTGAACTCGTCCTTGGTTCTACCGCTCAAGCGATCAACCATGGCACCGTCGCGGAACCCTATCACAGTGGGAATCGTAAGGACGTTGAACTTCTCGGCCAGCTCACCCTCTTTGTCCACATCGACCTTAAGGAATGAAATCTGTCCCGGATACTTGGCCGACGCTTCAGCGCACACTTCATCAAACACTGGAGCGAACTTGCGGCAAGGACCACACCAAGTAGCCCAAAAGTCGACTACGACTACCTTTGACGCTGCGGTTTCTTTGTCAAACTCCAAAGAGGTAACATCGCGGGGAACTGAAACAGGTGTAGACAAGTTATTCTCCTCCGATCTCCAATATTGCATATCGATTACGTTGTACGACGAGACAGAAGTCCTATGCGCCTGTCTCGAGCCTAGACGCAATCCGTTTGCCCGGTCTTGCGCCCGATTCACGAAATACATTTCACTTAGTTTCGGGTTGGGTCTAGGATTTTCCTCTTGGTCGCGAACCAAAGCTCCTTTACCCGTTCGCGAGTCTGCATGAGATCCCCCTGGTTGTCTATGACCTCTGTCGCCCGTTTCACTTTCTCGGACAAAGGCATCTGGGCATCGATCCTGGAATCAGCCTCATCCCTGCTGTAGCCGTCCCTTTCCATCAGGCGGAGGACCTGAGTCTCTCTGTCCACCGCAACTACCCATACTTCATCAGTCAGACTTTCGGCTCCAACTTCGAAAAGCAGGGGTATATCCAAGACGGCCATACAGATCTGTCCGTCCGTATGGCCGTCCTTAAGAGCGCTTGCTTGCCGCACGTCGTCCCGGTGATCGGCGTGAAGACAGCTTCCGCCGAGCTGGGCCTGCCCCGGCGACGTCTCTGCCCGCTTGACAGCCTGCGCGTCGGTCGGGGTGCCTGTCTGCCCATCGTCCTTTTCCCCGTCCCACTTACGAAGCAACCGGTCTTGGCTTAAGCCTCTCAACCTCTCTCGGATACTGTCCATTACCAGAGGATGGATGACCGCTTCGAGCTCTTGCCGTGCGACCTCATCATGGAAGATGATTCGGCCAAGCTTCTTGCGGTTAAGGGAGCCGTCAGTATTCAACACCCTACGGCCAAATTTGTCAGTTATCTGCCTGAGCCCTCGCGATCCTTTGACGGTAACTTGGTGGCTAATTTCGTCGGCGTCAATTACCTCTGCGCCCAAGTCCGTGAGCATGGACGACACCGTACTTTTCCCCGATGCTATTCCACCGGTTAAGCCGATGACGTATACTCCCGGCAACCTGGTCTTTAGCCTAGACATCGTACCAACTCTTTCCCACGTCCAAGTCGACTTTGAGCGGCACCTTCAGGTCCATGACACCTTCCATCTCTTGGATCACTAGTTCTCTCATGAGAGACTCTTCGGAAGGCGGAACCTCGAAAATCAGCTCGTCGTGGACCTGCAGGATCATCCTGGATATGAGCCCCTCGTCCTTTAACCGCCGGTAAATCCTAACCATCGCCAATTTAATGATATCCGCGGCGCTGCCCTGGATAGGCGTATTAATCGCTGTCCTCTCGGCAAACATCCGCTTCTGACGAATCCGCGAGTTTATGTCTGGAATAGGCCGCTTTCTGCCTAGAATGGTCACGGCGCAACCAGACTTCCGAGTACTCTCAACCGACGCGTCCATGAACTGTTTGACCATAGGATACCTTGCGAAATAGGTCTCAATGAAATGCCTGGCTTCATCCCTTGATACCCTCGCATTTCGCGCCAGTCCAAAATCAGAAATACCGTAGATGACCCCAAAGTTGACGGCCTTAGCCTTAGCGCGGAGGTCGCCATCAACCTGGTCGACGGATACCCCGAACATCTCTGATGCCGTCTTTGTGTGGATATCCTCGCCGTTAACAAAAGCGTGGATCATGGATGGATCGTCCGCCATATGGGCCATTATCCGAAGCTCGATCTGGGAGTAGTCCGCGGCGAGAAACAGTCTGCCCCGGGCGGGTATGAAAATCCGCCGGAGAGAACGACCCAGTTCGCCCCTGACCGGGATGTTCTGAAGGTTAGGTTCTGAGCTGGAAAGCCTTCCGGTGGCCGTCACCGTCTGGTGAAAAGTCGAGTGAACCCTGCCGGTAGTCGGGTTGATGACGTCCTCAAGGATATCAAGATACGTGGACTTCAGCTTTGCATATTGCCTGTATTCGAGTATCTTTTCCGGAAGCTCGTGTTTGAGGCTCAGGGTCTCCAACACTTCCGCGTCGGTGGAAAACCCGGTCTTGGTCTTTTTTATCGGCTTAAGTCCCAGCTTGTCGAAGAGAACGTGGGATAGTTGTTTGGGCGACCCCAAGTTGAACTCCTCGCCAGCGATCCCGTAAACGCTATCTTCCAATAGTTGCAGGGCCGAGGCAAACTCTTTCCGAATGGACTGGCCGAGCTGGAAATCCACACCGACTCCAGCGGCCTCCATGGCCGCCAGTACCTCTATGAGGGGGAATTCAGCTGCGTTGGCCAGATCTTCCAGGCCTTCTTGCCGGAGATCTCGCTTAAGCCCCGCGGTAGCCTCCAGGCAAGACGCGGCGCCAATCCCATAGTGGGCTTCGATAGTCTTCCCGGCGGCATCCGGGTCTGCCTCCCGATCCGCCTTAAGCGGAATGAACGGCACTTCTAACTGCGTATACTTCCTCGCTATCTCGGGAACCCGGTACGCGCTTCTGGTTGGATCAAGAAGGTAGGATGCGACGAGAGTGTCGAAGAACTCGCCGGATGGCTGGACCCCTCGTTTGAAACATAGGGTAAACAGCCATTTTAGGTCGAAACCTATCTTGGTGACTTTGGGGTCGACGAGAAGGGGTCCTATATGCGTCCACAAAGCATCTTGCCAAGCCTCGGGGTTAATCGCGGGTTCTTTGAGGATAAAAGAGTGAATGACATAATCGGCAGGATCCTCCGATGTCTCAGGTGCGCCCTGTGTCCCCAGTGCCGACGGACTCTCTCGGGTCCCTTGAATCTCTGCCGAACCCTGTGCGCCTTGTTCGCCCTGCATCTCCTCCGTGCCCTCCACAGGCTGACCCCGCCCCGTTTCTTGTGTTCCCTGCGTCAACGGTACTTCCCCTACGCACTCATTTGCAGCTCGATGTTTTTGGCCATCGTGTCCCGGTGTACGGATCGGTATCGCCATACCTATCAGCGACGGCCACCGGAAGTCGCGAGTGATCTCAACGACATCCGCATAGATAGCAAGGCCGCCTGCGGCTTGAACTGCTTGTGCCAGTTGAGAAAGCTCGTCCTCGGTATCGATCATCTGTAACGCCAGCGTTCTTTGATAGCCTGCTTCCTCTGACACTTCTGCTCCGGGTGTCGATGAACCAACCCCGTGGGACGCAGCAGTTCCTTGTTGGAATACCTGCCCAGCAGTCATTTCTCCCGTATGCGTCTTATCGCCAGCCACCGCCGAGGAGACTTCATCTGCAAAAGTATCCGCCATACCCTGGGCCGCTGTGCCTGGAGCCGTTGAATCTGGAGTCACTGCGCTCGGCCTACCTACCCTCGGCGTCTTTGCGTCGGTGCTTGACCCCTCTGTTTGCTCTTCGAACAATGATGCTCCCGCCTGCGGCCGCTCGTCAACTGCCGATGCCGAGTCTCCCTTAGAATGCACACCGTCTGTGTGCGGTTTCAGACTCTCCAGCCTCTGCGCCAAGCTGTAAAGCTCCAGCTCGTTGAACTTCGATTTGGCGCGAGAAATATCAGGGCCGGGCCACACCAAATCCGCCGGACCGACCGACAGCGGCACATCCGTCTTGATGGTAGCAAGGCTCCTTGACAGAAAAGCTATGTCCCTGGACTCGGTCAAAAGCCTTTGTACTCTAGCCGGAGTCACATTTTGAAGGCACTCGTAGATTCCATCCAGGCTCTGGAACTTTCCAAGCAGTGAGAGCGCGGTCTTGGGTCCGATTCCCTTCACTCCCGGGATGTTATCAGACGAATCTCCTGCTAAAGCCTTGTAGTCGATTACCTGGGAAGGCGTAAGTCCAAGGTCGCTCAGCACGAAATCCAAGTCGTATTCTTTCACCTTTGTAATGCCTCGAATAGGCAGGATAGCACGGGTGCACCGGCTCACCAACTGAAGACAGTCCTTGTCCCCCGACAGAATACCCACGGAAAACCCCTGCTCCTGCGCCTGTGTGCATAGAGTACCGATTATGTCGTCGGCCTCAAAGCCCGCAAGCTCCACCACCTGCAGATTGAGGGTGTTAAGAACTTCCTTCAGAACCGGAAGCTGTGCCGTAAATTCGGGTGGAGAAGGTTTCCTGGTCGCCTTGTACTCCGAGTAATCAGCGTGGCGAAACGTCGGGGACGGGTGGTCAAAAGCGATGGCCACATGCGTGGGCTTCTTCTCCTGCATGAATCTAAAGAGCATTGTAAGGAAGCCAAAGACGGCCCCTGTCGGGACTCCCATGTTGGTCGATAAAGGAGGCAGCGCGTAAAAAGCCCTGTTTGCCAGAGAGTGGCCGTCAACAAGCAGAAGTCTCGGCTGTGCGTTCGGGCCTGAAGCAGCGCCAAGGTCTCCGCCGTCTGTGGTCATCTCATTGCTTCCCTGGTCGATGACCTGGCCAGCTCCTCCTGCACTTTCAGTACCCTCGCGGCTTCCCTTACGTGCCATCCTTACCACCTCTTGTCCTTTCCTACAGTATAGGGGTTAAGTCCATCCAGTGGCAATTTGCGAGAAGCAACCAACCAAACACGCATTTGGGGATTGTTGGCAACATTGTCGGATGATAGCATTTGGTAGCGCTTGGTAGTACTGG
>DAIRWA010000101.1:0-262 GCA_036802545.1 Bacillota bacterium
AAGGGCCATCTTCTGCCGCATTCCACGGGAATAGCTTCCGATTGGGTCTCTGACAGCACCCAAGATTTCGAACGCCTCAAGAAGAGGGCGTGCCCTCTTGTCTCTCTCGTCCGCGGGGACTCCATAGACATCGCACATGAAGCCTAAGTACTCGACGCCGGTAAGCTTATCCCATAGTTGGGCTTCATCCGGCACGTAACCTATCTGGCGTTTGGCAGCGATGGGGTCTTTCTGAATATCATGTCCATTAACTTTCAGCCAC
>DAIRWA010000101.1:272-6293 GCA_036802545.1 Bacillota bacterium
GTTAAGAATTCCGACGACCATCTTTATCGTGGTCGTTTTCCCTGCCCCGTTGGGGCCGAGAAATCCAAAAATCTCTCCGGGCTTGACTTCAAGGTCCAATTGGTCCACAGCCTTAACACCGGCAGCGTAGCTCTTAGATACGTTCGATATCTTTAGCATTCGGCGAAATCCTCCGTTCGCATTGGACATCCATACTACTTTACGACGAAAACACGGATAGGTTCAACCCAGCTGACTGATGACGAACAGCTTCTCGCTTGTGTTTCTCCTTCAAACCCCCACGAACATCTTGCTGATACCTCCCTGGCGGCTTTCTTCACAGTATCGCGCTCCCAGCCAGCGTTAGTTTCTTCACCGCTACACTTAGACAGCGATAACAATCTTAACACTGGCGCCATGTAGTGGGGGGATGTTGTCCTCACTCGCTTCAAACAGCGTGGACATTCTCGACACTGACACCATGCAGCGGGGATTTTGTCCCCACTCCACTCAGACAGTGGGGACATTCTCGACACTGACACCACACAGCGGGGATTTTGTCCCCACTCCACTCAGACAGTGGGGACATTCTCGACACTGGTATCATGCAACGGCGACTTTCTCTTCATCATCATCGTCTAAGGATGCAAATCGCGGCGCGACACGAGTCTAATGGGTGCAGGAACCAAAAGGATACAGGCAGTGCCCTCTCGAAACGCTAAAGGTACAGTGTACAGACCCGTCTGGTATAAGGCGGCCTGGTATTGGTCGGCTTGGGGTTTGCCGACGTGGAATTGGCCGACATGGCACTGCCAGCCTGATACCGGCAAGCCTAGTCTCATGAAACGACTCGTGAAACCGGAGCAAGACTAGAGAAGGAGCGAAACTGATGAAGTATGACTTGATAATGAAACGCGGGCGAGTAGTCGACGCGCATACCGGCTTGGATGGAAAGTACGACGTTGGCATAAAGAGCGGGAAGATCGCCGAAGTTGCGCCCAATCTCTCGCCTATCTCGGCCGAAAACGTTGTGGATGCAGAGGGCTACGTCGTGATGCCGGGAGTCATAGATTCCCACGTCCACGTTTCCAGCCAGGAGCGTTGGGTTGGATTCGCGATGATGGCCTCCAAAGGCGTGGTCACGGCGGTGGATTTTGGCGGACCGATCCAATCATCACTGGAAGGGCTCAAGACCCACGGATGCGGCATGAACCTCGCGGGATTACACACAGTGGTCCCCGGCGAGGACACCAAGGACATAGACCCGACCCCTGATGAACTGGGCCAGATAGCCGACGAAGCGCTGAAAGCCGGAGCGATCGGACTCAAAATGGTTGGCGGACACAGACCGGCTTCGCCGGAGGTCACCGCGCGGATCATCGAAATCGCCAATCAAAAGGGTTGCTACATAGCTTTTCACGCTGGCACGACTGCGACGGGAAGCAACATCGAAGGCTTCCACGAAGCGGTTAAGCTTGCAGGCAAAAACCGTCTACATATTGCCCACGTAAACAGCTACTGCCGAGGGCTCAACAAAGTCCCGGCCGCTGAGGCCCTTGAGGCTGCTGAATCTTTAAGGCAACACAGGCATCTCGTCTCGGAGTCGTATCTCGGGACGATCAATGGTACGAGCGCCAGTTGCGTGGATGGCCTTCCTACCAGCCATGTAACTCGCAACTGCCTCAAGATGGGCGGATACGAGCCTACCGAGAAAGGCATGGGCGAGGCTATCCTGGGCGGTTGGGCGCTTATCCAGGTGCTCATCGGCGGCAAGTTGGAACTCGTGACCGGGCGGGAAGGCCACGACATATGGCTAGCGGCGAAAACCAAGACGGGTGTCAGCTTCCCGGTGAACGACACCACATCCATGCACATACTCGCCACAGCCAAGACGAAAGATGGCGAGTTCGCGGTGGATGCGATCAGCACCGATGGAGGTGGCATCCCGAGGAACGTCCAGTTGGAACGCGGCGCAGCCCTTGTTCGGCTAGGCGCTCTGACATGGCCGGAGTTGGTGCGGAAACTAACCATCAACCCCGCTAGGATGCTTGGCTTCGAGAATAAGGGGAGTCTAGCTGAAGGGTTTGATGCTGACGTGACCATCGCCTGTCCAGTGACCGGGCGCGCAAAGATGGCTGTATCCCGTGGTCAGATCATCATGGTCGACGGAGTGGTCGTGGGAAGAGGCGGACATCTGCTCACCACTGAGTTGGGTCTCAAGAATGCGCAAGCCGCGGGGATATCCGCCGAGGCCGTGGACCTTTCGAAAAGCTGGTTCTATACGAGGTCCTAGCGGAAACTAGCAAGTCCTTCTGGCGCAAGCGGAGCCTGTCGAGTGAGCGTGGGGGAAAGACTACGTCCCACAGCATCCAGAGGTCATGCTGTAAAAGTTCATAGCGGCCACTACTCGGACGTGAGTAGGTCATACCGGCCACTCCTACAATGAGGGGTGGTCAAAACGGCCACTACTCAGACGTGAGTAGGTCATAGCGGCCACTACTCGGACGTGAGTAGGTCACAGCGGCCACTACTCATGCGTGAGTAGGTCGAAGCGGCCGAACCTGCAGGTGGGGTAGGCTATCGCCGCGCTTTGCCGCCGGAACTCCCTCGAGCAAGGTTGAAAGTAGATCGACGGGGCTCTCGCAGCCGAACATCCGAGAGTCCCCGTCATCAAATCCAGGAGTCTAGGCGCTTACCAGGAGATCAAGCGATTATCTTCAGCCAATCCCTCAATAGAAACTGCATCTGAGAGATCAGTAGCGATAGTCTACCCTGGACTGCCGCTCCGAAGGCCGCCCCGAAACAGAGCATGAGTACCCATCGGCCTAGTCTGCCGGTTACCTCGGTCACCTTATTAGGTTTGAAGGTGAAGAAGAAGTACACCAGCGCGAAGGCTGTCCCGAAAGACAGGATCAGATTGTTGAACGTGTCACCCAATGTGGCGCCCTTCAGGCTTATGATGCTGGCCTGCATCTGCCTTACAAAGTCGCTCTCGATAGCCTTCATGGAAAGCGCCGATCCGATACCCATGAGAAACGCCATGGGATAACGAGCTATCCAAGCGTATTTGGGGACCAACCTGGCGTACAGGAGAATACCCAGGATGACGGGGATTATCACCGAGATCTGACCATCTTGGGTTAATGGACCCCAGACCTGACGCTTGATATTGTTCCAGGCTTGGATCAAACTGTAGCCTGCAGCCAAGCCTACGTACAAGTTCTGAAACGCCCTGAACATTCGATTCTCTTTCCATAGGAAGCTGTAGATAGCGAATGTGCAGAGAGCGCCCGCCCATACCTTTGCTAGTTCCATACCTTCACCCCCTTAGCCTTTCTTGGACTTCCGCTCCGTTCTCTCGACGAAGAACAGGAGGTTGCCCAGAATCACAAATAGGAAAATCATCACGTGGCCCAAGGACTGGGCGTCCATGGCAGCGGTGGCCGCTCCGGGCAGCTTCACCGCTATCTCGTACTCGGCGGCTGATTTCAGCCCTCCTCCCAGAAGACCCACCAGTTGCTTCGACTGAAGATAGGGGATGTTCTGGGGGCCCATTACCGCGACGACGCCGGAGGCAAGAGGCACGTTGTACCTTGTCACGACCTGGCGTATCCACTCGGCAGGACCCGGAATCCCAGTAGCGAACTCGGCAATGAACTGGAAGTCGGCCACGGTATTCAAGCCCTTCATTATTGGATAATCCCCTATCGGTATACCTCTTACATCGGTCGGGAACACCTGAGCGATGTCCTGAGCAAAAGCCGAGATGGCGGTCTCATTCCCCGCAGCGTAACCCAAGAGGATAATGTCTTCGCCGTAGACTTTGCCTCTCGATTCCCAAAGGTCGATAGTCTTCAGCGCATAACTAAGGCCTGTGTCTATGAACGCGACCTCGACGACTTTGACTCCCTTGGCTAGAGCATGCGCCAGGACGACCTGCGCCTGCGGATCCACGTCAGGTCCGCCTCCGATGGAGTAGTCGAAAGAGAGGAGCATCCTGTCGCCGGGCTTGAGAGCTTCAACTGCATCTACAAACTGCTGCGTGGCGGCGGTAACCTCCACCGGGATGCCGAGGGGCCTAATGAGCGGAAAGATGACCACTAGAAGAAGAACAAGGTAGAGCCAGCGTCTATCCAGATCCCCCAACCACTTGATTACATTCACCCTCGTCACCCCCTATTCTCCACCGAAGTAAGACCGGTCGATCCCCAGGATCACACGAAAACCGGTCAGTACCATTCCGAAAGCAGCTCCGATCATGATAGCGCGGTTGCCCGCCACGTTGGCATAGCTCATGAACCACGCGCTGGCCTTGGGAAACCAAGGAGATACCATCTTCATGAGCGGCGCGTTGCCAAGAATGACCAAGAGCCCGGATACCAGAAGAAAAGCCGCGTCGATGTTGCGCGCCCTGAAAGCCCTACGGGCCGCAGACGCGATGAAGAAAACCATAAGCGAGAACATAGCCGTGCCAAGGCGCAAATACATGCCGTCGAAGAAGAAGGAGTAGACTTCCTGCGCAGTCGTCCCCTTGGCCGCAAAACCTGTCGCCACCATGATAACGATTCCGAAGTACATGAAGAAAGACATCCAAGCATCAGGATGTCTCGAGTGAATCTTGCGGCCATGAATCACTATGAGGTTCGCAGCAGCAAGTCCCATGGCAAAAGCGGATATGATGATCCCCCAGTTCTGTGCGCTGGTCGCAATAGGCGAGATGCTTGGCATCGCTGTTTTGAAGAAGTACTCAAACAAGATGAGCACACCCGCCACGAAGCCTATCGCAATCGGTATTTCTTTCTTCACTGTCTACACCTCCTCTCTACTTCTTGAGCCACTCAACTATGGCTGTACTGCCCATAGTCATCATGATGGATCCGACAATGATGATGGCCATAGAAGCGAGCTTGCCCCAGTCCTGAGCGGCCAGGTTACCGATCTTAACGGGATCTTGGGACAGATAGGCACCTCCGGCGAAAATCTCTTCGCCTACAAGGGTGTAGTCACAAGCTGCGACGAAGAACGGGATCTGGGCGGTTCGAGCAGTACCCGCGATTGTCACCGCGCCGACCTGCGCGGCGCCTTCGGCGAGCATCATGGACTCAGCCTGAAACTCACCGACGAGTATAACGCTGGCGACTCTCTCAGTGTTCATGATGGAAAGACACGCCGCCGCGAAAGCGAACTGTTCTGCCGAGAGGAACTGAACCATCTCCGGCTTAACCATATCTCGCTTGCCTTCTTCCAAATAAGACTGCTGGACGATGGCTTCCGCAACCGGATAGACGTTGGCCGCAGCTATGCCCACTCGAAGATCGGTCTCGTAGCGAGCGGTGCTTTTAGCCACTTGGGACAAGATCTCGAGGCCGGCGATATTCTGCGCGGCCCCGGCCGTGTTGATTTCGGTTCTGCCGGGGACATAGAACACGGGCCTGCCCAGTTCTGTAGCTCTGCCTATGGCCTCGTCTATAGCGTCTAGTCCAGGTATCCTTCGCACCTTGGGCACTTTCCCCAACTTAGCGCGATACATGTAGTAGACAGCAGTGCCAAGGAAAAGGATAAAGAACATAAACGTTGTCTGCTTTCCGGCTACCAACTCCTTACACCCCCCACACTTTGATGCCCGGGAGTACTACCCCAGTGGGTGTAAAGATTCGCCGCGATCTGTCTGGCTCCTTCCGTTTATTAGTATTTTCTCCTGAACTTTAACATAGATAACCGCTCGATTCTTGCTACGAAGATGCGTTTGCGCTGTAAGTCTGAAGGGACGTTATTCTCGACGAAGCGTTCCGCTCCTTGAGGTATTCAGGTGTTCTTACTCGCCATCAACGCGAGACTGGTGCAGCGCTTGTGGGAAGATTACTCTATGCTAGAGGTAAGATGGTGAATCGTGGGCATCACGGATTTCTCAGGACATTAACGACATCGCGGAGCACTACGTAGCGAGAACAGACCGCTGCCACAACCGCTGTCACGAGGACAGCCGCAACTCCTGGAAGAAGGTCTACGCTCCGCCCCTGGAAGATTGACTGTGCCGCAAGC
>DAIRWA010000102.1:0-6269 GCA_036802545.1 Bacillota bacterium
GCAAAAGTATCCCAGGTCTTCCAAGGTCCTAAGGGCTTGCGACTTACCGGCCCCTGAAAGGCCCGTGACTATGATCACGTTATGGCCATTACCATGCTTGTCCGATCCGACCCTATTGTTTGCCACCCTTGTCTTCCACTCTTTTCCTATCGAATGACTGCCTAGAACCCGCCTGGAGTAAGACCCATCTCCTGCCAGAGACCTTCTTGAAGTGACGGCTTCGCCAAGAACCCCAAGTTGGCACCGGATTGCCACGCCGCGTACATGCTGTGGCCGCGGGTGAGCCCCAGCCCCGGATAGTCGACCTGCTTCAGGAGCCTCGGCTTCGGGTGGGACTCGTAGCTTTCGTTGGGCATGAACATGCTTTGCCCCTTATATTCTACATCGTAGTAGGCCACGCCTTTTCGCAGCTTGATGGGGTCATAAGACGAACTGAAGTCCTTGCATATCCAGTTGGCCATGACCATGTATCCGTCAGAAGGGTTTACCGTAACATGTCCGTAAAACGGCGGAATCACAAGGATATCGCCCGCGTCAAAGTCGGCGACCGCAAAATCTTCCAATTGGCCCGTGACGTCTCCTCCGCGCTGCAGAAGAAAATGGGCTTTGCCGTGAAGCACTTGGTAGACTTCCGGATACGACCAGGGTTGGCCGGGAACCTTGGGGTGATAATGCCCGACCGTCTTCACGTATTCTGAGCCAATAGTGCCCGGCGCCAAGACAGTCAGGTCGAACCGAAGAGAAGCGTCGCTGATGGCCTTCTGGTCCTTGACCAGCCCTGCTCCTCTATACATCCAGTATAGGATTTCGGGGCCTGTCTCGCCCGGATACAAGAGCACTTGAGAGGCATCTTCCAGCTTTCGGACATCAGGCTGCACCTGGACGGCCCCATCGCCAAAGCTAAGGAGGCCCGCGTCGTTCATGAAGACGGGAAAACCCGCCAGATCGGAAAGATCAAATAAGTCCTCACCCAAGGGATTCACCTAACCTTCGACCAGTATTGGACTGCTAGCTTACTCTACCCCTTAGGACTTCTGGGTTTGCATACAAGTTCCAGGATCTCGGCTTCAAAAAAGGTCTTGGCATGGGAAGGGACGATCACTATGGCTGTATCGGCGCCTCCGCCGGAGCCTCCCACTGCGATCACGGGTTTGCCGTATGGGATGAGACCTGAGTCCAGCGCCATCACGGATATCTCTACTCCCACCTTGACTCCCTGTGACAGCATGCGGAGCGAGTTCGCGATCAGGTAGCCCGGGTATAAACCCCCGTACTGCCCGGTAACCGCCCGTTCGATGCCCCCCATTAAGTGGGTGGTGGTCAGTACCTCTACACCTTTGTCCTTGAGTTCCTTGCGGGTTTCCCGGCTCATCTCGTCGCCGCCGGGCTCTTTGAAGCCTACTTGATGAGTGACGCAGACAAGATTAGGAACCTTCCCCACGAAATGGCGCGCGGTAAACCCTGTGTTAGACGCGACTACAAAATGCTCAATGCCGAGTTCCACACCTCTTTGGAGGGCCAGTTTCGCGGTCTCTTCGGTACAACCTCGACCCTTTGTGTCAAAGTATACTGTCATTGTTTTCCCCTCATCGGACTAGTATTTGTCAATCCTGAAGTACTTCAACGCCAGTACCCCGGCGTCCTTCAGTTAGTCTGCCCTTTCCAGGTTGAGGAAGGCCTGCGGGTGCGATTAATGCAGGTTTCCAGACAAGGCAAGCGAATGGTATTCTATAGGTGTGTGAAAGGGCGTGGTAAACGGTTGTCTATTAGCGAGCTCCGATATCTAACGACGGAGGATAAGTTACTCGCGGTAGTAGATATAGTTATAGTAGCGTACCTGTTCTACCGCGTCTTTGTGCTCATAAGGGGAACCCGCGCGGTGCAGATAATGAATGGCATCGCAGTGCTGTTCATTTTGGTGACAGTGACCGAGTACATGCGTCTGGACACCCTGAACATGCTCTTGCTTAAAGTCCAGGACACGCTGGTAATTGCGCTCCCCATAGTATTTCAGCCCGAACTCCGCCGCGCCCTTGAGCAGATGGGCACGGGTAGCCTCTTCTCAAAGTCCGTGTTTGGCGGCGGAGGCTTGACGACAGAGGATGTAGTAGACGAGATAGTAGACGCCGCTACCGCCCTGTCGGCTTCTCGTGCGGGCGCGCTTATCGTAGTAACCCGTGAAGCGGGCCTTCAGGAGTACGTGGACGAGGCCCAGCGGCTAGATGCCGTCGTCACCTCAGCGCTTCTTCAGAGCATATTCGCAAAGAACACCCCGTTGCACGATGGGGCCGTGATAATCAAGGGCGATCGGGTAGCGGCGGCCGCGAGTTTCCTGCCGTCTACCGACGAAGTAGTGGCGGCCGAGCTGGGCACCCGGCATAGGGCGGCCCTGGGGATCACGCAAGTGTCAGACGCCATTTCGGTTGTAGTGTCAGAGGAGACCGGCACCGTGTCTCTGGCCGTAGGGGGACGGCTGTTTAGAGGACTGGATGGCAAGACACTGAAAGAGAAGATCATGGGGCTGTTGGAGACCCATAAGTCTAAACCCAACATCCTGAACCGGGGGTCGTCCAGATGATCGACAGAGTTCTGAGCAAGGACACACTGATCAAATGGGCAGCGGTCATACTAGCTCTGGTAGTGTGGTTACGGGTATACGGGGATAGGAACCCTGTGGAAGTAAGGGTGTTGAATTTCGAGCTGGTCGTAGCGGCTCCCGAAGGGAAAACGCTCATGAATGCTGTTCCATCCAGAGTAGCCGTCACCTTTGAAGGTCGCGAACGTTCTTTGAACCGGCTTAACCAGAGTCAGATCAAGATAGAGCTGGATTTGTCCCTTTTGCCTGACGGAGTCTCGGTTATACCAATAGAGTATGAGTCCCCGGACTCCAGCGTCAGCGTTAGAGATGTTAATCCAAAGGAATTGACAGTCGACCTAGACACGATCTCTACCAAGAACGTCCAGATTGGGGTAGTGGCTCGCGGAACGCCAAATGACGAGTACGAAGAGGGCCAGCCTCAGGTCGTTCAGGCGTCGGTCAACGTGACCGGTGCCAAACGGCTGGTCGACAAGGTTCAGTATGTGGGCGGAGAGGTCGACATCAGCGGCGCTAGGGCTGATGTCAGCGCTACGGTAACCCTATCTCCAAAAAACGCCCAAGGGGAAGATGTGTCCGGCATCGAGTTGGATCCCGCGACTGTGGTGGTAACCGTGCCGCTTACTCAGCGTCCTCCATCAAAGTCTGTTCCCGTTAAGTACAGCGTGTCGGGTACCCCGAAGCATGGGTATCAGGTCGGCAAGGTGACGGTCACTCCCAGTACTGTGCGATTCAGGGCGACTGCCGGCGTCGCCGGTGAAATCGACAGTGTCGCTTTGGCCAGGGCCGTAGACGTCTCAGGCAGGGACGCTTCATTTACGCAGAATGTCCCCTTGCAGATACCACCGAACGTCATATATGAGGGCGCTCTGCAGGTTAGCGTGAGGGTGGAGATCCTAGAGGACATCGTCCAGAAGACCTTTACAATACCGGTGCAGCCGCGAAATGTAGGAGTGCAACTTCGTTGGGACATCAGCCCGGTCGCGGTCAAGGTTGTACTAGGCGGCAGAAGCGATGTCATGGAAGGGATTAGGGAATCGGATATAGAGGCGTACGTTGACGCTGAGGGTCTTGCTGAGGGGATTCACAACCCTGTGGTCGCGGCAACGTTCCCGTCTAATGTGCAGCTGGTGGAAGTAACGCCCAGCCATGTGGAGTTGGAACTTAAGAAGAGATAACCTCCTGAAGGAGTTATGATATGAACCTTTTCGGCACTGACGGAATTCGTGGAGTGGCAAATTCTGAACTCACCTGGAAAACCGCGTTTGGTCTGGGACGGGCTATCGGGCTGTATTTGACGCCGCATAAGGATATCGCTGTCGGGAAGGACACTCGCGCTTCAGGGGATATGCTAGAGGCGGCTTTGGTCGCGGGTCTGACCTCATCCGGCCGAAACGCCGTTAGACTAGGGGTTATCACCACTCCGGGGCTATCGTACATTGTGAAGCGCGCTAACTTGGGCGGCGGCGTCATGATCTCAGCGTCCCACAATCCTTCTGAGTATAACGGCCTGAAGGTTTTTGGCCCCGACGGTACAAAATTGCCCGACGAGACAGAGGAGCTTTTGTCCGCTCTTATCCTCCAAAACCCTGATGGAGGACCGTGTCCCACGGGCCGCGCAATCGGACGTGTCATCTCGGGTGAGGGCTTGGTAGAGGATTATGTCGACTTCCTAGTGGGTGTTCCGGGGCGATCTCTGGCGGGCATGCGGGTGGCTGTCGATGCGGCCCATGGTTCGACTTCTGATATCGCCGCCAGGGTTTGGGATCGTGTCGGCGCTAGGGTTCAGATGATCTGCAACGCTCCGGACGGACACAACATCAACGATGGGTGTGGTTCCACGCATATCGAGTCCCTGACCGGCTTGGTCAAGAGGTTGTCGGTAGACGCCGGGTTTGCTTACGACGGCGATGGGGATAGGTGCATCGCGACTGACGAATGCGGAGAAGAGATGAACGGTGACCACATGATGGCCCTCCTGGCAGATAGCATGGCTTCACGTGGAACGTTGAAAGGGAATGTTGTGGTAGGCACCGTCATGTCCAACTTCGGGCTTGAGGCTTTTTTGACAGACAGGAAGATTCGTCTTGTCCGGACGCCGGTCGGCGATAGATTTGTGCTGGAGGCGATGCGTCAGGGCGGATACAGCCTCGGCGGTGAGCAGTCAGGGCACATCATTTTTCGGGACATCCTTGAAACCGGAGACGGCATCCTTACATCTCTCATGGTAGCGGGCGTAGCGGCTGAATCCCGATCAGCTATGTCCGGTTTACGGTCTATAATGACGAATCTGCCCCAGACCTTGGTCAACGTCAAGAAGGCCAATCCGAAGGCTGTGGTTGCCAGTGAAGCCGTCACATCTGCGGTAGCCAAGGCACAGGCCGATTTAGCGGGTAGCGGGCGTGTCTTGGTGAGAGCGTCGGGCACGGAGCCGTTGGTCCGAATTATGGTGGAATCCGAGGACTCCGCCAAGGTGGCTTCGTGCATACAGTATCTTGAGGAAGTCATCGAGAAGGAGAGGGAAACAGAACCGTCTACCTGAACCCTCGGGTTGATTTCCGGATGGGGACTTCTATTGGTCGGAAAGCCTGGTGAGACGGGCTCTCGGCGACATTCCCTTTACCACCTCATATCATGTTAGAGCTGCTCATGCAGCTAAGTACGGTCAAGACGATGGAGTCTTGGTTGCCGCCTTTGAAGACTCACAGGCGGTAGGGGCTCGGAGTGGTGAGTACGCTAGGGCGGGAGGCTGGAACGAGTATTTTGGAGAAGACTCTTCCGTTCGCAGGGTCAGGACCCAGGCGCTCAGAGCGGTCGCAAGGTATGCTGACGGCCGAGGCGAGGAAACCAGCTTGCTTAGTGCCTTTTGTTCCCGGCTAAACTGTTGGCCGAGAGGACTTGCCTATCGGATCCACGACAAGCATCTTGGTTATACGGAAGGGATTGTACTCCGGTGCGCTAGTGACGGAGACCTCCAAGCGGCTAAGATTTTGCGCGAGGAAGCGCAAGAACTGGTTAGTATGGCCAAAGCAGTGACCGAAAAGCTCACAATGCCGTCCCCAAGGGTCGCTGTTCTCGGTTGGTGGTTTGAATCCAGTGTCTTTTTGGATGTGTTTACAAGCTGTATGCAGGAACAACTTCCCAACTCTCCTGTTGAGATGTGCGATCGCCCTGTGGTGGAAGGGGCGGCAATCATGGCAAAGGCCAAGTCCTCTGGATACGGGGAATAGGAACAGGGTTCACTTCTCATGCCCGATTCAGCCTATCACAGCCGGTCGCAGAATCACGCAGGAGAGGCGGTCATCCAGTCCTCACAAATCTCACTATCTGTCTCAGACCTATCGCCCCAGTCCTATCTATCTCAGTCACTATCTATCCCAGTCACGTCCCTCCGCGACCTTTCGCCCCAGTTGTTCAAGCATCTTTATGTACGGGCCGTTCGGGTCAAACGTCCGATGCGGAATATCATCGGGGATAGCCTCTATCATCTTCTTCAGAGTCAGATCGTGCTTGGTGATGTGTGAGAGTCGGATGCCGTGCTGTTTGCAGAGTTCGGCCTTAAGGCGGTCTCTCCGATACCTCTCTATGAATTCCTGGTTCCCCTTGTATTGGTCAGTCGGTCCGAAATGTTGATCGCCCAATACAAGGGGAACCAGGAATTCATAGAGAGGTA
>DAIRWA010000103.1:0-6208 GCA_036802545.1 Bacillota bacterium
CACCACGTCCTTGTCGCCCCGTTCTATGTTATCCCGCTCCGGCCACACTTTATCCGTAAGACTGTTTGCAGGCTGTGCTACTGTTGCGCTAGCCCCTACTCTACCTGCTATTCGGTCTTCTGTCCAAGTCCCATCTCTTTCTTGAGTTTGGCGATCTCGTCATCCACGGAAGCAGCATCCTTGCCCGAGTATCTCTCCTCCAAGGCCTTGGCCTCATCAACGGGAGCGGCGTGCAGCTCGGCGGCCGCGTTGGCTTCGTCCAGCATCCGGGTGGCCTTTTCCTCCATGCGGGTAAAGGCGCCCATAGTCCCCTGTGCCTTCGCAGCGGCGGAGCTGATCTGAGTCATTGTTTGCTGAGTCTTGGCGACTGCGACCTTAGCCTTGATCATCTCGCGGCGAGCTTTCAAAGCCTCGATGTCTGCCACCAATTTGTCGTGCATCTGGCGCATCTTGACTGCGTTCTCATGGGCAGCCGCGTACGCGGTCATGAGGCCGACACCGACATTCTCCAATTCCTGCTTCTTGGCGATGAACACCCTGGCGTCGTTCTCGTTGCCGGCCTGGAGCGCTTTCTTGGCAAAGCCCTCATACTTAGCGACTTCCGCCTCATTGGCGTCGACTAGCCGCTTCGTCCTTGTCTCCTCCGCCATGACGCCGGCAGTGCTCCTCTTCACCTCGGCCAGGTCCTCGGACATCTCGATGAGGTACTGGTCGATCATCTTTGCCGGGTCTTCCATCTTGTCCAACAGCGCGTTGACGTTAGCCTTAATGATGTCGCTAAATCTGTCCAGGATTCCCATTCTCTTCTTTTTCCTCCTCTTGTGAACTCCTATGTTGGGTTCGTGTAGGGCCAATGTTGACCCTCAGTGACGTTTGCTTTTCTAAGTAACTATTACTGTCTAAGTGACGACAGGGTCTGTGTCATCATCCTCATCCTTCGGATCGTCGGCAACCGAATCGCCCGGAGCATCCGGATTCTCCGAATCTCCCGGCTCTACCGGGTCTTCTGGGGCTGCTTCCGGGGTCACCGGAGCTTCCGGTGCCGCAGGGGCTACGGGGGCCGCCTGCGGACCTACCGGAGGCACGTCCTTGCCCTCGTACTTCTTCGCAAGTTCGTCTATCTCCGTGCTGCCGAATCTCTCCAGAGGCGTCTTCAGAATCTCCTCGGTCCTCCGCGCCTTCAAATCCTTCTGAGTCTCTGAACGTCGCCACCAAACATACGCGGTCAATAGCAGCACCGCTATCCCAATTGTGATGAAAACCGGAATCCACGGCGAGCGATAAACCGTCATGATCCGGTCCGCCGCGTCAGAGAACGCCTTGCTGAAATACTGTTCGTCCGTCAGGCTGTCATCGTAATAGTACCGGTCAAGGTAATCCATGAGGATATCGCCGGCCTCGCTATCAATAACGCTGCGAGCCTGTACACCGGTTACCCCTCTGGTCATGTACCCCCCATCGTACTCAAAGAAGACAAGCAAGAGGTGAGCCTCATCCGTAAAGAGCCTGTCGTAAAGATCATCCGCGAACGCTTCCAGGGCTTCAGACGACGGGTAGTGAGACCCGTTAACCGTGTCCGTTATGTACAAATGAGGCTGTACTCCCGTCTTCTTATAAAAGTGTTTCATACCCGCTGTCAGTTGAGTCTCGTTGCCGATCCAGTCCAGCGTGTCGGTAAAGTACGCGGTCTCCTTCACAGCGCCCGGCGGCAAGGCCTCACGGCGAGTGGTCGACTGGGTAATGCCGCCGGATCCGCTTAAAAGCGGCGCTCCGGCGAATCTGCTTACGAGGAACAGCACGCCGATCAGTATCAGCGCTATTCCGAAGAACGTCAGACACCCTCTGGAACCCGAGTTTGACCTCTGATTCCCGTCTCTCGGATACCGATCCTGAGGACGCCGATCCTGGGGTGATTGGCCACTACCTCCACTACCGCTTGAACGCGCCGGATCTGGCCTCACAGGCTCTGACCTCCTTCCCGGAGGGATAATGACCACTGGTGGTCTGGGAATTCCGAACCAGCCTCCTCCGAATGATCCGCTTGGCCGGCCCCCGCCCGAGCTCCCCCCGCTGGGCCTGCTTTGATGGCTTCCTCCCCCGAAGAATCCGCCGCCGGAGCTTCCCCTGCTTCCTCCACCAAAAGATCCGCCGGAACGTCCCCGGCTGCCTCCACCGAAGGAACCACCGGAGCGTCCGAAACCTCCTCCAAAGGAGCCACGGCTTCCTCCTCCGCCTCCACCTCGTCCACCGCTTCTGCCCAATGGCTAACCCTCTATTCTTTCATAGAATGTGGTACACCCCAACTCTATGAAACGACATTTGTGTACTTTACTCTTGTGCCTGCCAGTGGCTCTGCCTAGGTCAGTCCATCTGATTTCTGACTGTCTATCTAAGACAACATCGGCCCGCGTGAGTTCCCCACAACAGCTGCCACGCTTCATTGCCACTCCACGCTATCATTACGACGCACAAACGCATCGGTCTGTTCTACTTGGAAAGTCTACTACCAAAATTGAAGACCTGCACGCAAGACCTGGTCACAAGACTTGACTGCGGCCGGTTTATCCCAGAAGGGATGCAAGCAAGCCTAGTGGAACTAATACCCGGTGAGCGACTCTGTGTGCCCGAACCAACAGCGCATTGGAGATACTGGAGGTGGTAGTATTGTCCGAACACATTCCTTCTTGCGCGGCTGCTCCATCCGAAAGTTCAACTTGGAGGTCCGAACGGTTATGCCCGGACGGGTAAAGTAATCGGCTGCCCGGGAGCGCTTGTGGTGGCTTCGCCCGTGGCCGTCGTCGCGGGTCTGGGGAACGCGGCGCGAAAAGGCATCCTCATTAAGGGTGGAGAGCGGCTGGAGCGAATCAGCAAAGTGGATGTCATGGCCTTCGACAAAACGGGGACTCTCACGCTGGGGCGTCCTCGCGTAACGTGGGTGGAGGCGTTGGGGCGACCCGACTCAGGCGACTCCGACGACGCCAAGCGACATGTCGTCGCGCCGGCCGCCGGGGCCGAACTCCGCTCCGAACACCACCTTGCCAGAGCCATCTTGGACTACGTTGAAGCCAACGGTATTGAAGCAGTTGAAGCCACCGCTTGGGCCCTCCTGCCCGGACTTGGGGCGACAGCGGAGACTGAAAACGGAACAGTGCTCGTCGGAAACCGCAGGCTGCTGGCATCTCGAAACGCTATCCTAACAGAGGAACATGAAAGGACGGCCGCGTCCTACGAGTCCCAGGGGGCAACCGTCGCCTTCGTAGCTCTGGGCGAGAAGCCCATTGGCCTGATCGCCATAACGGACCCGCCCAGGCCGGGCGCGGATAGCCTAGTCGCCGCCCTCAAGCAAGCCGGGGTCAAGCATACCATTATGCTCCCCGGGGACAACGCGGCAGCCGCCCAAAAGGTCGCCTCCGTTTACATAAAAACGACTCGACCCCCCACTGCCTCTGTACAAACATCGAAACATGCATATAAAATGAGATTGCTCAGTCAGTTCGCCACGGGCGAATCCACGGCCGAGACTTGATGGCAGCGGAGGTGTTTGTCCTGCAAGAATCATCCCTCAAGCGTACAAGGCAATCGCGAGGCATGACACTAAAGGACCTATCGGAAGCAACCGGCCTAAGCCAGGCCTTCTTGTCAGAGGTCGAAAACGGCAAGGCCAATCCAACCATAGATACCCTCAGGCGTCTAGCGAAAGGGCTCGGTGTTTCTCTGTTCGATGTCCTTTCTGAAGAAGAGAGTTTCGTTGACATAGTCAGGGCTAGAGAGCGACGTGTTGTCAACGCCTCAGAATACAACGTCGAGTATGAACTGGTTTCTACCCTTCTGCCATCGGCGAAAAGCCAAGTAGTCATGGCATGGCTATATCCCGAAGCGAGCACTTCGGATCAACCTCAGCCGCATGGTGCCCCGGGTGACGAAGAAATCGCCATCGTAGTGACCGGTACCATTAACATAACGTTGAACCAAAAGGTTTACACAATGAACGAAGGAGACAGCATCAGGTTCAACCCATACCTCCCTCACTACTACACGAATGTAGGCGGTACGAGGGCAGGATTACTGACCGTGATGACTCCGCCATCGTTCTAGTCTACTTCCCCGTCTGGAACTCGTGAGCGAAGGCGAAAACAGCCGGGTAACCGCCCGTATGGAAGAAAAGAACTGCCTCGGCGTCGTCCAATTTGCCGTTTCGCAGCAGATCGAGCATCCCGGACATAGCCTTGCCAGTGTAGACGGGGTCAAGGAGAATCCCTTCAGTCTCACCGAGCAAGAAGATGGCCTGGTTTCCGGCCTCGGTCGGCACAGCGTACTTGCCGCCGTAGTATTCGTCGTGAACGGTGATGTCGGCAGGCGACAGAGTCTTGGACATACCCAAGAAGGCATACGTCTCGTTGACCAACTTGGCGACGCCCTCGCGTTGCGGTTCCGAATCCCTGCTGACCGCCACCCCGTGGACCCGTGTGGACGGACTCTTTTCTCTAAATCCTATCTCGATACCGGCCTGCGTTCCGGAGGAACCCGTGGCGACAAAAGCGTGTCCGAACTCGACTCCTAAGGCCCTGCCCTGTTCAATGGCTTCGGTTGAGCTTTCAATGTAGCCCAGAGAACCGAGTGGAGTCGAGGCGCCTATGGGTACCACGTAAGGCTTGCGGCCCTGCGCTTTCAGCTCTTCCACCAGCTTGTCAACGCCCTCGGACATCCCTTCTCCTTCCGGATAGAAATGCAATTTGGCTTTGAGGATGGTGTAATACAGGAGGTTCCCCTGCCTGATGGGCGGCTCCTCGCCGGAGAGGAACAAGTGGCAGTCCATTCCGAGCTGCTTTGCAATGGCTAGGGTCTGCCTGCAATGGTTCGACTGGACGCCTGCCCAGGTGATGATTGTGTCAGCGCCGGACCGTTCTGCTTCCGCCATAACGAAATCCAATTTCCTATTCTTATTACCGCCTAAACCAACGCCGGTCAAATCGTCTCTCTTGGCGAATATTCTAGGCTTGCAGCCCAGAGACTTGCGAAGGTTTTTAAGCTCGTGTAGAGGCATCGGTCTCGCAAAAAGGTCTAGTCTAGGAAAACGTGTTAGGTCCATTTTGTCACATGCTCTCCTTCCTCATCTTAAAGAGGTATGATGAACTGGTATGATGGGTCTGCATCACTGTATTCGATATTCGGCACAAGTATGTGCGAATCCTTCATTTCATCGCTACTCCCGAAATGCGTTCGCTGTAGACGACATTTCTCGCCGATCGGCCGATCTAGCCGCTCTTACTGTATACAGCTTGGGTATGCCGACTTGGATCGACGGACAAGAATCGATGTGGTCCCTTAGCGGTCCTCCGTACGCTGGCGCCTACAAGACTCTCAGATCACGAGGTAGAGGTAGGCTCTTCCTCCCATGCATTTGCTGTATAGATCCATGCAGGCGATACGCCGGTCCCGTCGAATCCTCCTTTCAAAAGATATTTCTCGGAGGCGGTCGTAATGCTCCAGCCACCTGAGCCCCGGGCACAGTCCTCGGAAGAATGGCAAGCCATATTCCACGCCGCGCCCCAAGGATTGGCCGTGATAGAGGAAGACTTCCGCATCCTTGCAATGAACCGTGCCGCCGCCGACATCCTTGGCTTTAGCGACCATGACATCGGGAACATGCTGGAGACGCATCTAGACCGCAGTGTGCTTAACCACCATTTGACCAATGAACCGCTCCCACGCAGCCTGTACCCGGCAAACCGGGCCTCCAATGGCGAGTACGTGCTGCATTTTCCTGCTATTCTCGTTAACCGGGCCGGTCGTTCGGTCGAGGTCCTCATATCGACATCTCCGGTAAACTCCCCTCCCGGATACCCGCACCGCTTCGTCATAACCTGGCAAGACGTCAGCGCTATGCGCACCCTCGAAAGGGCGAAGAACAACTTGATGATGGTGGTTAGCCACGAACTGAGAAATCCGCTGCAGGTGATCCTTGGCCTGCTGCAGTTGATTCCTCAGAGACTCGGGCCAAGGTGCCGTGAAGCAGTGCTGGGTTACTTGGACCTCCTAAGCAGTCAGGTGCGACACATGAACTCCTTGGCCGACGAAATCCTGACAGGGTACCGGCTTGACAGCGGTAGACTGCCGGTGGACCTATCTCCGGTCAACTGGATGGAAATAGTGCGCAAAGCTATGGCGCCGTATCTTGAGAACAGCACTCACGTGTGGATAGAGCCGG
>DAIRWA010000104.1:0-6206 GCA_036802545.1 Bacillota bacterium
ACTGGATCGTCCTTCCGCAGGAGTCGTACATGTACTTGTGAACGGGCTCTGTACCACCCGGCAGGTCTACCTCAAGCGGGCTGTCCCAGTATCCATAGACCGTTCCGCTCGGCGTCTGGGTCGAATAGCTGTAGAGCGTCTCCTGGCCCGCAGGGTCGACCATTCGGGTAATCCGGCCCAGCAGGTCGTACTCGAACCTGGTCGAGGCGGAAAGCCCGTTTCCCGCCTCCTGCTCGACGCGTACCTTCCGCCCTGCGGCGTCGAGATACGTCTTGGCGCGCTGGCCAAGAGCATCGGTGAACGTCTCCACTGATACCGCCCCCGATGGATCGCCTTGGCAGACTTCAAACAACGCCGTCTCGAAGCTGCCGTCCGGGTGGACGGTCCTGATCCTGCGCCCGAACCCATCGTACTCATACGATGTCTGCCTTCCGGCGGCGTCTTCCTCGTACGCTATGCCTCCGAGGGAGTTGTAGCCTACCCTCGCGATCACAGCCGCCGCCAGGTTCGGCGGCGCAGCCGGCCGGCGCAGCTCGGCGAACCGCCCGAGCTGGTCATACTGCTCAATCAGAGAGCGTCCCTCTTCGTCTATCCGCGCAACGGTCCGGTCTACATCGTTCCATCGCCATTCTCTCGTCGCCGCCGGACCGTCTCCGCTGGGGTACGTTGCCTTGACCAATCGCCCGATCTCGTCATAGTCGAACTCCGTAGTCGACGAAGACGAGCCCGAGCGCGTTGTGTACTTGGTCACGCGACCGAACAAGTCGTACTCCGCCTCCGTCGCGACTGTAGATACCACGCCGTTGGCGGCCGCGACCCTGGTCGACATCGAGACAGGATACGCATGACCGGCCGAATCGTACGCGAAGGATGTAATCTCATCCTGTCCGCCTGGTTGCGCCACGGTTATCTGAGTCACATTTCCCGGATATCCCAAGTCTCCGTAGCTGTACTTGACCATCGACTTGGCTAGGGTCTGAGCAGGAAAAACCCGCTCATACGGCTGTTCGGTCGTCGATACGATCGTCGCGTAGGTCCACTTGAACAGACCCAGGTTCATCCTCACCCGTATTGAGTATACGCCCGGTTCGGGAAAGTTGATCGGCACTCTATCAGTGCCCGTGAACGGCTCGAACCACCCATGCCATGGAGAAGAAACGGCGACCCACTGACTATCCTCATTACGTCTGTACGAGATTTCATATCCGACAAACTGGAAGGGGCCTCGCACCCAGTCGATGTTGAGCTGCGCGCCGCCCGCAGGTCCGGCGGTCCACGACCTCCAGACATCGCCTATGTTGACCAGCCTGCAGCTAACCGGCGCGGTTAGCTGCGGTTTGGCGTGCCATTCCGGCTTCTGCATGCTCTGTGAAGACGAAATCACTTTCCTCCCAGTATCATCGAGGGCGCTTATGGTGTACCGCCAGGCTGCCGGCGAGCCTCCGGACGCATCGGCCTTCTCAGCCGTACACACAACCAGATGGTATCTGGGGTCATACTCATACTCAGTCTTCGCGCCGGTAAGCGCGTTGTCGACGCTTCTCAGGTTCCCGTATGCATCCCATTCGTAGTTCATCGAGGCAACCGTTACGTTGGAATTCGTCCCCGCGAGCGCCTCTGTTATACTCTCGCTGGTCACCAGCTTGGCCTCGTTGTACTGGTAGACTGTCTCCTTGGCGTCGCCCATCGCGGCGTCTTTGAGAGAATGGCTTGCTAGCAGGTGCTTTGAGGTGTACGCCCACTTCTCTACGCATGAGTGAGAGCATTCGCCGGACACAGCTGGGACTTGGGTGCGTATCATCCCGTATCGCCTCTTCGCTGGATCCGACGGATTCTCGCGGAAGTATCTGAACTCGGATTCGTTCACGGCGGTGTACACGCTCAGCTTATCGCGCCTGTTGATCACGCAAGACACCGTCATGGTGCATTTATCAGTCTCCCACGGATTGTCTCTCGTCATGTTTTTCCATGAGCCTCCATACGCGAAAGAAGACGATCCGCCCGTGGGGTGGGTAACCCGGGTCAGGTTTGCGTACAGATTGTGCCCGGAAGCTGATATAGAGAGACCTTCCACAACTACGCGAAAGCTGGCTTGAAAGGCGCTGTAGTCATACCGCGTAGTTCTCCCCAGCGGATCGGCTACGCTCGTAAGCACCGCTTTGGCTTCGTCTTGCTCGCTTGCCGGCAATGATCCGAAAGCGTATACCCACGTCTTTCCCTGAACAGACATAGTCGCTGACGATTGACCGTATGTAAACCGAACAACGCGGCCCAAGGAGTCCACAATCTGCGCGATTCGACGCCATTCGCCTACCTTCTGATAGCGGAAGACCATAGTGTTCCCGAACCGGTCCTCGGTCCAGAGTAGCCTTCCATCGGACGCAAAGTAGGTCTCCGTACCGTCCTTGGCTGTGAGACAGTAAGCGGACCCGCACTCCGCCCCGGGACAGCTCGCAGTCTTTCGGGCAAAGACCAAATCGCGTAGCTTATAGTCGGCGAGGTTGGATGGAGTCCCAGCGCGGAAGCTCACCCGATATACTCTCCCGTCTCCCAGGTGCAGAAACCTTCCGTCCGACCTGACCTCTACAGACGGAAACGCGAAAGCCCATCCCAGGCCGATTCCGTACTTGTGGTCCAGATAAGTAGCATGGGTATCGAGCTCGACGGACGCGCTACCTTCGTCGACGACTATGCTGCCTTCGGGAGCGGGTATCGGCATCATCACGCATTCCAACTGCTCACGGAGCATACACGTCCAGCTCCAGGTATCCGGTTCCCAACGCATCAGGCGCGCCTCGCCGGAGAAGTAGGCATCGATCGCTCCATAGCTGACCGGCTGCTCCCCCCACCATATCCTTCCTCGGAACGCCCAGCGGTATTGCCTTCCTTCTTCCCAGATTGCAGGTGACCACCACGACCAGAACGGGTCTGAGCCTGCGAGCGCGCTCCAGGTAACACGCACATCGATCTTGGGCATACCTACTGCGGCCCACTGGCTGTTGTACACGCGCTCTATCACGAGGTCAAATCCGTTACGACCGGGAAGCGTCAGGTCTTTCTGCCTCATGATGAGCGCGCCGGTCTTCGGGTCGACAGCCTCTGAAAGACCCTCGAAATAGCGGTTGAAGGGAGACGCTCTTCCACAGTCGTACATCATGCTCGGATCGACTATAGACGGCGCCGAGCCGCCTCCCGCAGCTAGCGGTCCTACATCCGCCTCAGGTTCAACCTCCGCCGGAGAATCGCCTACTGCCTCGTGCCTGAGAAATCCCTGCTCTTCAAGCTCCGCCTTGGCCTCATATGGAAGCGGTTCCGCCCTGTACGCCCTTGACAACGAAGCCTTATCCGTCATCTCGTCCGCTTCTGCCATGAGTTGATCCGGCGGGGCGTTCAGAACGTCCCTGTTCCACGGCGTAGACGCGAAGCCGGATTCGCCGGCCCAAGCGCAGTCCAGCGTGAACATGACCGCCAACGCCTCTTCAGTTGAAAGGCCCTTTCGGAAAAGCTCAAGGACGAACCCCTCGGGGTTGTCGTTCGCCGGAAAGTTGTACACCAATGCGATGGCGTGGGCGGCTGCGGATCTTCTATCCTCAAGAGTGCACCAGACGGCGGCGCCGCCCGCTGACGAGGAGCGGGCAGAGTACGGCCCTACCGTAATGGAACGAGTAATCGGCGATGCAGGACCGAGTGCTCCCTGAAGAGCGCCCAACGCGTTCGCGTCCTGGGTGTCCTCGGTCTCGATATCGCCGGGGATGTCCACAGCGCCTCGTATTCCTAAGTTCCGCACTGCCTTCTTGGCGTCGACATAGCGGCGAAGAGCCGCTAGGGCATCCTCAGCCGTCCGGCCCTGGGCCAGGGCATACAAATAGGCCTCCGGACTAGCCCCTGTCTCCAGACCGATCTTGTACGCGTCGATCGCTTCGCCGGAAGCCACGTCCCATTTCTCGGCAAGGTCTCGATAATCCGCCGCTCCTATCGTATACTGCCGCGGCGGACGCGCGCTCGAAAGCGCGGTTTCTATCTCAGACCTGGTCTTTCCGTTGTCCAACATCCAAAGTGCATCGTCAGTCGACAGTCCGTATGCCGCAGCCTCATGGCTTGCCCAGAGGAAATCGGCCGCGCCGGGTACGTACTCCGCCCGAACCTGCAGAGGAATGCATATGAGTATGCCCAGCCCGAGCAACACGCCAAATATTCTGGCGTTCAACCATCGGCCCATTATTCATCCCTCCAATTCGTTGTGGGCCCCTCGTCGATATGCCCGTACGCGCTATCGGAATAGTCCAGCGCCGTAAGGGTGACCAGTATCACAAGCTCGGTTGATTGGACGGCCTCCTTCTTTGTCGAGAACAGTTTGCCTATGATCGGAATGTCGCCCAGAATTGGGAGGCCGTAGGACCTTTCAGTCTCTCTGTTTTCGATGAGGCCGCCGATAACGGCCGTTTCTCCATCGCGCAGTCTGACGGTCGTCTGGGCTTCGCGCGTCGACACCCTTGGATAGCCCTCCTTGGTGAACCCGGTGATGCCCGAGACCTGCGGGAATATAACGGCGGTGATCTTCCCGTCCATGTCGACCCTTGGGGTAATGTCCAGCCTCACCCCAGTCTCAACGTACTGAATCTGCTGATACACGGAAGATCCCTGGCCCTGCGTCAGCACCAGGACGTAGCGGTCGCCGGCGGTTATACGCGCCTGTTTGTTCTCAAGGGTCGTCACCGACGGCCGGGCCAGCACTCTCGCCTTGCCGCGCTCGACAAGCAAGTTAATATCGGTTACGAGGTTGAGGGACGCGCGAATCCAGGGGCGTATGTTCAGCTGATCTACGGGAGCATCTCCGGGCTTGATAATCGAGGTCGGGTCGGTTTCTCTCCAGCTGATCGACAGCCCCGGTTCTCCCAGCGGGCCCTTCCAGCCTACGCCAAGGCGGGATAGGTCGTCTTCCAGAATCTCCACGACCTCGACCTGAATGCCGATTACTCGGGGCGGCAGGTCCGCGGCCCGAATCGACTTGATAGCCCGAGATACTTCTTGCTGTTTGCCGAACACTACCACCGAATTGGTCGATCGGATGACCGTCATCCTGATTCCTGAGAATTGACCGGAGAACGAGCTCACTATTTCCTGAGCGTCTAGGTGCCATATGCGCACGGGTTCTGCGACTAGCTCGGATTGCTCCTGAGAGGCCCTTCCGATCCAGGCGGAAAGGGCGTTCTTCGCTGAAGTCGCTTCGGCGTACGGGCCTGATACTACCACTGCTTTGAGCTCCGGAAACGGCGTTGCCGCTAGATTCGGCCCCAGAGCCCCTATGAGTTCGCACATCCTTTCTACAGGCACACTGCCGGCTTCAATAACCACCGAAACACAGGTTGCATCGGAAGAGGACGGCCTGAGCGAGGGGAGCTTAACCATCAGAACCTCTCCGTCCCGGAAAATCTCGAACCCTGAGCAGCCCACAATCGCGCGCGCTGCCTCGTCAAAAGGAACGTCCTTGAGCTGGATAGTCACCCGCCTCTGCACGTTGTCGTCGATCACGATGTTGACGCCTGCCCGAGCGGCTAGGTCCTTCAGAACTACCCGAATATCCTGAGAGACCGCATCGCACGATACCGGTGTGGAAAAAGCGGCGCGCGCGGAGGACGGACACAGGAGGAGCAAGGCAAGGATTGACGCAATCGCGGCCCGAAGCGGCAATGCACGGAAGCGCCGGCGGAAAACCTGCATGGGGGCACCTCGCTATCTCAGCAGTTGTTAGCTGGGCGTGTTCGGGCAAAGCTCAACATCGCTGATTCAGATCACAGGATGCGCCAATGACTTGCGGTGCGGAAAAGACGCGCATGATGTCAATAGCCTGGGCCAAGGACTTGCTTTGCCGTTAGATGTAAATGTACCGTTTGATAATATCATTCTTCCCTATAATGATCTAGATTCCTTCCTAATGCTCTTATACTTTTGCCAATAGATTTCGGTACTGCGGAAGACCAGTTGGATGAGCTGAAGAGGGCTGACCCATCACGGGACGCACGGCGCGAGGTATGCGGAAGCCTCGCCGCCGGCGATGGTGGGCGATAGGATCGCTGGAAGCTGCAAAGAGCGGGCAGTCCGGCGTCCGCCCCCACGGGGGCATCGCCTTTCTGCCCGCTCTGACCATTGTCTCTGTCTGTCGCCTTTGTCTGTCTCGCTTATCCGCAGGCTGCGCGCTGTAATCT
>DAIRWA010000105.1:0-2012 GCA_036802545.1 Bacillota bacterium
GTTTCCGCCCACAACGAAGTCTCCGAATGCTTCTATGATCCTCCCGGGACTGCCGTCAAGTAGAATCAACCTGGTGGACGACACGTTTAGCGCAAGCCTGAACAAGGTCAACACCAACAGCAAAGACGGAAAGACCGAGAATTCTAATGGTTCCTTGGTATACATCGTCAGAAGAAGCACTCCGATGGCGATGCTAAAGTTCGCCGCCAACAGTAGGTCGATAACGAACGAAGGTAACGGAACGACCATCATGGCGATTATGACCACCACAAGGATTGAGACCGCGCTTTCGACAGACCTCCTCATTTGCCGCCCTCCCCTCCGGGGGCCTTCCCCGATACCCGGTAAACGTATGCCAGAACCTCAGCGACAGCTTTGTAGAGCTCCTCCGGGATCATCTCCCCGATATCTGAGGCCTTGTAGAGCGCCCTTGCCAGGGGCGGGTTTTGGACTACTTGGACATGGTTTTCCTTGGCCACCTCTCTAATCCTAAGGGCCACATCGTCTAAACCTTTTGCTACCACCGTGGGAGCCAGGCTAGTCGAAGCGTCGTACTTTACCGCGACGGCATAGTGCTCGGGGTTTACTATGACAGCGTCAGATGTCTTTACATCTTGCATCATTCTCCGACGCGCCAAGCTTCTTTGCCTAGCTCTCATGGCCGATCGGATCTCAGGCTTCACTTCCGCGTCCCGCATTTCATCTCTTAGCTCTCTGGGAGTCATCATTATGCTTCGCTCGTACTCCCACCACTGGTAAACGCGGTCGGCCACACCTAATATCAACAGAAAGAGACCGCAGTTTAGAGCAAGTCCTTCTACTGTCTCTCGAGTAATGCGAAGGGAACTAGAGAGGTCACGCACCACCAGAGAAGACACCTCGGGCCAAACGTTCTTGAGAGTGCAATAGGCGCAAAGCCCGACTAAGATCATTTTCAATATGGACCTCAGGCCGGCTGCCAAAGCCCGTCGTGAGAACAAACGAGCGATGCCGCTTATGGGATTTAGGCGGTCTAGGTCCGGGGTCAACAGGTTTGGCCTAAACGCTATACCCGTCTGGGCCACCGAAGCCACAACGCCGAAGGTCATCACCGAGAGCACCAAAGGCAAGACCGCGAGTGAAGAGACGGACATGACTTCTCGTAATACCTGGAAAGCCCAGCCAATCGAGACTTCTGTAGGTGACGGCGCCGACCAGATAGCCCCCGCCCTTGCCGAAATGTACTTCGCGACCGGATCCAGAGTGAGTTTTAACGCGACTACTCCCGCAAGGAACCCCGCGGCTGAGACCAGGTCGGAAGAAAGCGCGACCTGCCCCTTTTCCCTGGCCATTTGGCGGCGTCTAAAAGTCGCCGGTTCTTTCTTCTCCTGAGCGAACAGCTGCAGGTCAATTTCTGGAATCATCTTGCTAACGCCCCCAAAAGCGAGCCTAGCACCGAGCCTATTGTCTCGGTTATCTCTTTAGTGAAAATGCCATAGAAGGCGATGGACGCCGACATAATACCCAGGCCGACCAGGGCCTTTATGGGCATGCCAACGACAAATACATTCATCTGCGGTACGGTCCTGGCAATCATGCCCAAGGACATGTCTACTATCAACGCGGAGGCCCAGATAGGGCAGGAAAGCACAACGGCGATCCACAACATCTTGCCAAAAGAGAGAAGGCCTATAGCTGCCCATTCGATCGGAATGAACGCCCCTCCCGCCGGCACCAGAGAGAAAGAATCCCACAGACCTTTGATGAATAGGTGATGTCCATTCATGATCAAGAACATTAGGGTAATCATGAGGTGCTTGAATGTGCCCATAATCGGCACAGATTGGCCCAACGAAGGATCCATAACGTTTGAGAGCCCGAATCCCATCATCATGTCCGCTACCTGTCCCGCCATTTCAACCGCTGATATGATGATGCCGGCTATGAACCCCAGAAGCAGTCCGAAAGCGATTTCCCCCAACGCCGGGCCAACTAATGCCGGGATAGACGCGGGCAGCGGCGCTACCGGGACC
>DAIRWA010000105.1:2022-6191 GCA_036802545.1 Bacillota bacterium
AAGACGTAACCGGCGATCAAGCTTATTCCCGCTTTCACCGGAACGGGGACGTATCTAGCTCCCAGCACCGGTGCGGTGATGAATAACCCCGCGGTGCGCAAGACGACGCACAAGAACGGGAATATGATAGAAAACCACTCTTCCACGACTATACCCCCCGCCTATCCCAAACCGGCCAGTTGGTCTATGTATCCGTGAGCGAAATCCGTGAGTCTTTTCAGCATCCACCCTCCAAAGAGGAACAGGGACAGCAGCACAGATAGGATCTTGGGAACAAAACTTAAGGTCTGGTCATGAATCTGGGTAGTCGCTTGAAAAACCGACACCAGAAGCCCGATGACTACTGAAGTCACAAGGACGGGAGCGGACACAAGTATGATGGTCAGAAGGGCTTCTCGCCCGATGCTTATTACTTGTTCCAGCGTCATTTCGTAGCCCTCCTAAGAAAACTTTCTCTAGTTGAATCCGGCAACCAAGGACTTGGTGATAAGAGCCCAACCGTCCACCAGGATGAACAGCAGGATCTTGAAAGGCAAAGAGATGAGAACCGGCGGAAGCATGAGCATGCCCATAGCCATCAGCGTGGACGACACGACCATATCCACAACCAGAAACGGCAGATAGAGCATGAAGCCCATTTCGAACGCGGTCCTAAGCTCCGATATGGCGAAGGCGGGAACAACCTGCAGCAAAGACATGTCCTCGGGCGAATGCACGGGCGCCTCGGTTCCCATAGCGGCGAAAAGAGCCAGATCGGTCTCTCTGGTCTCTTTCAGCATGAACTCCTTCAAAGGTCCGGAAGCCCTCTCGATAGCGCCTGAAAGCTCCAGTTCGCCCGCTATGTATGGGGCGATGGCCGCCTCGTTGACAACGCTCCAAGTTGGAGCCATGACAAAGAAGGTCATAAGCAGGGCAATCCCGATCATGATCTGGTTTGGGGGTGTTTGTTGGGTGCCCAGGCCCGACCTAAGGAAAGAGAACACGACCACCATCCGAGTGAAACAGGTCGTGAGGATGAGGATAGCGGGGGCGAGAGTCAAGACCGTGAGCATCCCCAGGATACCCAAGGACATCCCTAGGCCGCCTTGGGCCTCTCCACCCACGCTTATGTTGATCTGTGGTACTGGCAAGGCCGGCGAGGCAGAGACGGCAGTTGCCGATGAGAAAATCGTGGCCATCATAATTAGGAGCAGTATTGACAAGCGCCGCGCAGGAAGCCGCTTGGACACCTTCTTGATCTCACATCTTAGGGCATCCATGAAGGACTTGCCGCTTGGCTCATTGAGCAAGACCTCCGGGTTCTCACATGCGACGAGGGGACCCGGTTCATCGGTCTCCTTGACGAGCGTGATGGAAGTGTCGGTAATACCCAAGAGAAACAAGCTGCCGTTCCACTTTACGACGCAAAGACTTCGTTTTTGACCGAGCGGCAGCGAGTCTACTATGGTCAAGCCGTTTCCGGGTCTTCTTCTCAGGTTTCCACCCCGGTACTTTACTAAGTACAGGCATAGAACCACAAGAATCCCAAGAAACCCGCATACTTTCGCAATCGCGCCGGCAAATGAAAAGTCGTCCATACTTTATGCCGGAAAACCCGGCGGGCACCCCCCAGTCTCTCTATCTCCCGCATAAGTCTCCGTAGTCTCTTCGTAAGCCAAAAGGCTCTTGTCAGTCTCGTCTTACGAGATCTCCGTGTCTAGTGTTTGTGGATGATCTCGCGAATGCGTACTCCAAAGTTCTCGTCTATGACTACAACTTCTCCAAAGGCAAATGGCTTGCCGTTTATCAGTATGTCTACCGGGTCTCCCGCGGCGCGGTCGAGTTCCACGACCGATCCTGCGGTTAGACTCAAAAGGTCCTTTACATAACACCGCGCCTTCCCCAACTCGACACTAACCGACAGCGGCACGTCCATAAGGACTTTCATGCCGGCTACCGGAGCTTCCGCCGGTCGCGCTTTCTCAAGCTCTTCAAACCTGGCCGGGCCGATGATCGGGCTTTCAGAGGATGGGTCAGCCGCGCCGTCCTCTCGTAAGGTCTGATGTTCCAGGGCTTCTTGTGTGCCCGTCAGCAGTTCATCTATCTCGTTTTGACTAAGATCCGCGAATTCCATCTCAGACAGGATCCCCCTCTCCCTCTTCGGCCAGAGCGACCACTCTGGCCGCCAGTTTGTTGCCCATCAGGCCAATCTTGGCTTTGAACTTGGGTTTCCCAAACACGTACAGCGTCGCATAACCGGTCTTGGGAGCGTTAAGCTCCAGCATGTCGTCTTCTTCCATGGACAGAATGTCCCTCAGTGAAAGCGTTGTGCTGCCCAAGCGACACGAAATTGGTACGTCTACCGCTTCCAAGGCGCCAGCGACAGAGTCGCTTTCGGGACGAGCTTGTTGGGCGCCCGTAGAAAACCAGCGGTTCGCGGACAGAGCGGGCAGAACCGGTTCCAGGAGCGCGTGGGGCAGGCAAAACTGTAGAAGGCCGGATTGGCTTCCGAACTTCAATTCGACGCTGACAGACAAGACCATATCGTTTGGAGCCATTGCCTGTTGTATGAATAACGGGTTGGTCTCTAGGGCAACTGCCGAAAGCTGGTGATGTATGTTGAACTCCCGCATAGTGGCGGATAGGATATCCGACATGCCTTGGGCGACACGTTTCGCCATGGCCACTTCTATGTCGGTAAGCGGCCGGGACACTAGAGAGGGCTTTCCCTCTCCGCCGCACATCCTGTCCAGCATTGGTAACATGACCTTGAGACTCATATCGGTCAACATGTTAGAAGGCAGATCACTCCAGGATACGATCGCGACTGCGCACGGATCAGGCAGGGCCTGAGCGAATTCTTCATAGGTAACCTGGTCTATGGATTCTACTTCCGCGTGTATCGCCATCCGGAACATTGCCGAGAAATGGGAAGTCAACTGTCTTCCAAAATTGTCGAAAAGGAGTTGAGCTCCCCGCATGTGATCCTTTGAGAACTTGTCCGGCCTTTTGAAATCGTAAGCTCGCAACTTAGCTTTGGCGATCTGCGGTGTCCGTTCCGCGCCGCCCTTTCTCTTGACCCTGCCTATCAGTTCGTCTATATCTTTCTGAGAAAGCGCCAAAGCCGCATCCCCCCTTTTGTGCAAACCTGTTGTTTACTGAACTATGAATTCTGAGAAAAACACATTTCGGGCAACCTCCGGACACTTTGCGTCGATGCGGAGAAGCATGTCTTCTTGCAGTTTTCTAAGTCCATCCTCTCCGCTTAGGTCTTCGTAAGTTCTGGAACGCAACAGCCCGTATAGGTCGGTTTTCAACTCGCTGGCCCGATCTGTGAGCTCTGTCGCTTTGTCGGCCACTACTTCCACCTCGACTGTGATGCGCACGAACCTCCCTACGTCCACCAAGTTGGTCATGAACTGACCCAGGCTTACCAGGCTTAGGGTGGGTTCCTTGGCAAATTTCGACTCATCGCCCGGGCGCACGCCGAATACGGGAAAGCCCCAAACCTTAGAGGCACTCACGTACCCTATGATGACGACTACAAGAATTGTTGCTATTACGGCCAAGAACTTCTTCATAACGACACCTCCGACAAAGACTCTTGCGACCAAAGCTCCCCTGGGAATCTAGCCCGGTTCTGCACCGGCAAGGGACTCTCTCAATATGACAACGTCAACTCTTCTGTTTCTCTGCCTCCCCTCGGCCGTGTCATTGCTTTCTAAGGGATGGTACTCGCTGTACCCGGCGGCTTGCAGCCGGTCCCCGTCAAATTCACAATGGTCCATGAAAAACCTGACCACGCTCGCCGCTCGCCCGGTGGATAGCTCCCAGTTAGACGGGAACTTCAGCGTTTGTATAGACCAGTTGTCGGTGTGTCCCTCGACTCGTACAGGATTAGCGGTTGTACGCAGCAGATCTCCTACCTTGGTAAGGACATCGAAGCCTTCAGATCGCACTTCCGCACTTCCAAGGTCAAACAGAACCGAGTCGGCAAACCGCAGGACGAGGCCTCTTTCCTCCATCTCGATAGACACCTTGTCTCCCATCCCCGATTTCGCCAGTTCCTTCTTGAACTCGTCCCCCAGCCTCTCCAACCGGGCTAGTTCCGCAGCCGCCAGCACGAAGTCGTCAGTGGTCAGGGTGCCTTGGGGGTCCAAAATGCCGGGCGGGGAGCCGTCCAGTACGCC
>DAIRWA010000106.1:0-6184 GCA_036802545.1 Bacillota bacterium
CTGTTGATTAGACCGTTTACAATCCTAAAAGGATGTCGGGTCGGAGTGGTAATATAGTCTAGAGTACGTCACGTTGGGTCGGCCCACGCCACAAAAGAAAGCCGCGCCCACCGCCCCGGAAGCGATAGACACGGCTTCAGTCATTAACTTGCATTGCGGACTCACTTGGGTAGGGCTACTATGTTCCCTACCTCTAGGAATTCGGTTACCCGCGATTTCATCAGGCCTTTCATCGCAGGACAACAGGCGTCTACTTGCTCGGCTTCCGCCTTGTTCTTGACCAAGATCGTAAGCACCGGTTCGCCCTGTCCGCCTTCGGGACTGGCGCTCCGTCCGATTCCAACCCCCACCACGTTGTTGCTCCACCTGACGCCTGGTTTCCCTCTCTTGTCAACTTTCATGGTCAACTCACTCCCGTGCCAGATCATCGGGCACCACAATCTTATGTCACCGGACGTTCAATTGATACACGATGGAAGTACGGACAAGAATCCGGGCTGGAAACCACGTACTCACTCGAAGATCGCATGAAAGCGGTTAGTCTCTACTTTAGATACGTAGCTTGGCCACCGTTCGCAGAGACCCGTTTACCCCTCGAGAGTAGGAAAGTCACGCGGAAACCTGTTTCGTCGCGCCTTCAACCGGTCCGACAAAAAAGTGGTATTCCCTGCCCCGCCTAAACATGATGTAGTTAACGCATCCCTCGGCGATCCCTCCCGCGACTACAGAGAGAGACCCAAGCGCACCTCCAAGCCCTGGGAACGAACGAGCGAGCGTCAACACGGTGATGGAGGTGACCGCGACGTTGACCATTTTCGCCGCTGTAACCGCTACAGCTTGCTTGGTAAGCATGAGCATCCCGCTGTAGAACTCGACCAGCGCAAAGACGAGCGGCGTAATCGCAAGCATTGTGAGAGTACGCATAGCCTCCGATGTGATCTCGGGAGTAGTCCCTATAACAGTGCCAAAAACCCAGTTCCCAACCGCCGGGATATTGCATATGGCGAGCACTGCGGTCCCGGTAAGACCCAGGAAAACGACGAATGTTCGGAGCTGCCGAAAAGACCGCTTATCCTTAATGAAAATTATCACTGCCTGATAAATGTTGTATGTCAAAGCCAGCAAAATGTAGGAGAAGCTGCTGGCAACCTGATACCCGGCAAGCGTGACCTCCGGGTTTACGAGTCGGGATAAGGACGCGGTCACCATAGGCTTGGCAAGGGTCTGAACCGAAGCGGCTAGAGCCAAAGGCAACGCAAACGCCAATACACGGCTTGAGGTCAGTTCAAATCCTTCCGGGCTGTCTTCTCCTAAAGGAGGAATCGCCTTCTTGGCCACCACAAATGCGAGAGTAGATTCTGCGCAAAGCCCGATCATGAGGATGGATGATCCCACAGGCCCCTCGGGCCAAATTCTCGGAAGCACCAAAGCCGTAAGAAACATGAGACCTACTCTGAACAACATGTTCACTGTGAGCCAGCCGGTCTTCTTGCGAAGCACGATCAGCGATTGGTGAATGGACCTGACTGACGACGATAGCGGCCACAACATGAAAACCCGAAGGGATGGCAGGGCTGCCCCATATACCTCTTCACTCAAACCCATGATGTCAATTAGCACCATCCTGGATAGAGGCGTCCAACTGACAATCAGCAACGCTGCCACTAAGACCGTCAGCATCCTCAACGCGGTCTTGGTGACAACGGCAAAAGACCTTTTCCCCGACACGAAAGTGATGGCCATACGCTGCATGCTGTAGCACGGGGCTTCAAACAGCTGGCCTACGCTGTAGGCTGCCGAATACCCGGCCAAAGCGATGGCAGGCGCTAACGTTCTAGCCATGGCGCTTGAGACCACCGAGTGGGTGATCATCATCAACATCGACGTTGCCGCCAGAGGCAAATAGAACCTCAGGACGTCAGTCCACGGTATGAAGGCTTCAGCCTTCTGCGATTTTGCGCTCATACGTAGGTGTTTCGGTATGCCCTCCGGTTTTTCCTACGAGTATACCAAATCAAATGCCGGATCAGATACTGCATAAAACACTTGATCAAACTCGAGGTTGACGTTTGATAGATATGCCTATAGGATGGTTCCTAACTTAATAGGGTCCTAATGACGCCTCATCCTGATTAGCGGGTGAGGTAGAGGCGCGGAGCGTGGTGGTACCCCGATGAGGCCGGAAGCCAAGGAAACGGGGGAAGGACACATATCCGCCGAAGTCCTGGGCGCCAACAGCCCGGAGGCTGGGCTCGCACCGTACTAGATGCGAGACTGTCATCAGTGAGTGCCCCCATCTCTCTGATGAAGAGCTATCTCACGCGGGGGAAAGGAGTGGGAGCTGGGTCTCCCGCGCAAAAACGCGGGCGCCGGTAGCTTAAGCCGGCAAGCAAGTACTAAGATCCACACACAAACTGGAGGTTAATCAGGATGCGTCTCGCAAGAAGATATTTCTTGGCGTTTGTTTGCACTATGCTTTTCGTCTCCCTGCTACTCGTAAGCTGCGGCGGTGGCTCCAAGACCGACACCAGCCTTTCCGATGTCCAAAAAGCCGGCGTCCTCAATGTCGCTACCGACGATACCTATCCCCCGCTTGAATGGAATGACAACGGTACCATCAAAGGATACGACATTGACCTAATGGACGAAATCGCTTCACGCCTGGGAGTTGAAGCCGAGTTCATGTCCATCAAATGGGATGGCCTCCTCACAGGGCTTTCCGTGAACCAATACGACGCCGTAATCTCATCAATGAACATCACCCCAGGCCGTCTCGAAGAAGCCAATCTCGTAGAGTACATGCAGTGGCTGCAGGTTATCGTGATGTCCCCTGACGCAAACCCCGTTTCCACCCTGGAAGAGCTTGAGGGTAAACGCATCGCGGTACAGGTGTCCACGACCAGCGAGGAAATGGCCAACAGCGTCAAAGACGCCCAGGTAAGCAGCTTCGAGAGTTTTGACACTACCTTCATGGAGCTCAAGAATGGCAGATGTGACGCCATCATCATCGACGAGCCGGTAGGCATGTACTACCAGAAGCTTGAACCGTCCCTGTTCGTCATCACAGGCACAGCCGGGGAAAGAGCGCCGGTGGGCATCGCCCTCAAAAAAGGCGCTAATGCCCTGACAGACGCGATCCAAGAAGCCATGGACGACATTAAAGCAGATGGCACAGCCGATCGCATCTACGACAAGTGGTTCAAGTAATTACTGCGATTCAGACTCCGAAGGCTACCCGATCATCCGGGGCGACCCGCGCGGCTCCGGTAGCTTGAGGCGACTGCCGTGAATCAAATGACCACGATGATTGATATAGCTTCGGGAGATGGTGACTGTGAGTGACTCGAGACCAAGTAACTTTGAATTTGTCGTTGACATATTGCCTAGGCTCATTGGAGCGGCGTCAGTAACCGTTAGACTGACCTTCCTGGCCATGCTGTTCGGCGTTCTCATTGGCGCCATAGTCGCTTTGCTGCGAGTGCGAAAGCGGGGCCTCTTGTCAGCTTTGGCGGGAGCTTATGTCGTGATATTCAGGGGAACACCCCTAGTGGTGCAGATGTTAATCGTCTACTTTGCCCTTCCGCAAGTGGGCCTCAGATACGACAAATTCACGTCGGCAGTAATAGCCTTAGGCGTCAACGCCGGGGCCTACATCGCCGAGATCATCCGGTCAGCCATCGAATCAATAGACCGCGGACAGATGGAGGCGGCCCGCTCCTTGGGCATGAGCCAATGGACGGGCCATGAGAAGGATAATTATCCCTCAGACGTACCGCCGCCTCCTTCCCCCTCTTGGGAACGAGTTCATCGCCATGCTTAAGGATACCTCGCTCATCGCCCTAATCGGTGGCGAGGAACTCACCAGGGCAGGCCAGCACATCATCAGCGCGACGTTTCGTCCTTGGCCCGTCTACCTGAGCGTGGCCGCGATTTACCTGGCCATGACGGCTGCCTTTACGGTTGTCATCCGCTACTGGGAAAGGAGGCTGCAAAATGGATAGCGCGCCGTTAGTTGAGTTCTCCAAAGTGTACAAGGTTTTTGGGACCCTCGAAGTCCTTAGAGGCGTTGACCTCAAAGTCAAGCGAGGCGAGGTAGTCACGATCATAGGCCCCAGCGGATCAGGTAAGAGCACGCTCTTGCGCTGCGCCAACTACCTGGAGCCAGTGACATCAGGGAAGGTTACGGTCTGCGGAGAGGATCCCCCCGCCTGCGAGGCTGACCTAAATAGGATAAGGACAAAGGTCGGGATGTTGTTTCAGCACTTCAACCTCTTCCCTCACATGACTGCCCTGGGTAACGTGATGGAAGGCCCGGTCCAGGTTCGAAAGAAGTCCAAGCTGGAAGCCTGCGAGCTGGCCCTCGGCTTATTGGAAAAGGTCGGACTCAAAGACAAGGCCAACGCATATCCAAGGGAACTATCCGGCGGCCAGAAGCAGCGAGTCGCCATCGCGAGAGCTCTGGCCATGGAGCCCGAGGTTATGCTCTTTGACGAAGCTACTTCTGCCTTGGACCCGGAGCTGGTGGGTGAAGTCCTCGCTGTAATGAGAACTCTTGCGAATGAGGGCATGACCATGCTAGTCGTGACTCACGAGATGGGCTTTGCCAGAGAGCTCTCCGACCGGATCGTAGTCCTGGTGGATGGGCGTATCATCGAGGAAGGACCTCCAGTCAGGGTGTTAGGGAATCCCCAAAACCCACGTACCAGGGAGTTCCTGGGAAGAACGCTGAACTCCTGGTATGAGCAGGTAGCGATAGACTAGGCTTTCGCCAGGACACACAGGGTATAACACAAAGGAAGGGCTGCCGTCTATAGCCCTTCCTTTTGCCGCCGTCTAACGACGGGCATACCTAGCCTTTAAAGTGGAGAAGATTACCGAGAGAAAGCCCGACACGCGCTCCGGAGGGATGCCCGTTGGAGAGCCATTTTATGATCGCCGTCCAAGAGTCTCTGATAGAAAGCCTTAAGCATACCGGACTGATGCTCCCCGTGCTCTTTGCGGCTTTCTTGCTCATGGAGACAGTAAACCACAGCGCCAAGACAACCAGGCTTGCGGGCGCCGCCAGGCACGCCGTCTTCGGTCCGGTAGTCGCCGCTGTGCTGGGATTGTTACCCCAATGCGGATTCTCGGTAGCCGCTACTACCCTGTTTCTTGAGGGCCTCATTCCGACCGGCTCCCTTCTGGCCGTATACATAGCGACTTCCGACGAGGCTATGCCTGTCCTAATCGGCAACCCCGATACCCTTCCTTGGGTGCTGCCTCTGTTGGCCACAAAGCTGGCCTGGGGCTCGATCGTCGGAATCGCCGTCAACCTTGCATTCCGGAACCGCGCGTCTTCGAACAAGAAGAACTCTCGGCAAGCCAACGCCCATAGCGAAGACCCCAGCATCAAGTCCCAAGGTATAGGAGGATCGTGCGCAGGACATCCGGCTCCTAACGGGTGGCGGGACTACTTTGCCCACGCAGGAATCCGAACCGCACGGGTTGGAGCTATGGTGTTCGTGTTGTCTTCCGTACTGCACGTCGCCGGGCATATCCTTTCGGACAAAATGGGGCCGGTCTTGGGCGGAGGCGGTCTTATCCAGCCCCTGGCCGCGTCGTTCTTGGGCCTCATTCCATCCTGCGCAACCTCCGTTGCTATGGCCGAAGCCTTCAGGGCAGGGTTGATGTCGTTCCCGGCAATAGTAAGCGGCCTAACTTCCAACGCCGGAATAGGCCTCTTGGTGCTGATCAAGGAAAATCGTCAGCCAGGGCAGTCCCTCTCGATTGTGGCAATGCTCGTAGCGTCCGCGGTCCTGGTCGGTCTGCTGGCCTCTTTCCTGGTGTAAAGCATGGGTATCTTCAATGTGATGAAAAGCCTGTTCCGCCCCCGCCGTCCTCAGTCGTTCAGCCTGGGCAAACGCCGCGCACCCGGAATCCCAGGCGGCCGCGAAGATGTAGTCTCAGTGTCGCGATCGCTAGAATTCGAGAATTTCGCTTGGCTGACCAAGTACTCCAACGCCGCAATAGGGACCAGAGTAAACGTGGATATCCGAAGATATGGGCTTACCCTCGGCCCCTTGTACGTTCCGCCGTCAGAGTACATTCGGAAAGGGCAGTAGCCGGGCACTCATCAACCTGCGCTCATGGCCTGCAGCGAAATCTCGCATAAGTGCATCACAACGCCCGATGATGACGCCGCAGT
>DAIRWA010000107.1:0-3140 GCA_036802545.1 Bacillota bacterium
GACAGGACACCCGGTCAGGGTTCTAGATAACAAGCTGGCGCGCAGGTTTCTCGAAGCAGAGAGAAACGGGGCTACGGCGGCTGAGTTGGAGGCCTTGGGAACGGGAGCCATGCGCCTAGCCGCAATTGAAGGCGACGTTGAAAACGGTTCCTTGATGGCCGGGCAGATAGCGGCCATGGTTAGCCGCGAAGAATCATGTGCCCAGATAATATCCCACATAGTGAGGTCCGCTGAAGATACTCTCTTCAGGATATCCGCGCTTTCTAAGTCATAGTCGCCCCATACAAGAATCACCTACGGAGCGCCGATGGTTAGGGGCAGCCCCAAGGTGACGCGTAAGACAACGCTAAGCCCTTGACATTTACTGTGAATTTGAGGCATAATAGTAAAAGTACTGTTTCATTTAAGCTCTTTCCGTCTGATCGCTGAATCTCCGTGATGGAGAACGGGGGACCCACTAAGTAGGGGCTAATCGCTTGTGTAAAAGGCGTAGGGCCACAGCTTTCGGCCCGAGCCCGTCAGCTAACCTCGTAAGCGTGGAAAGGATAGGCGGCCTCTTAAGGCGGCTATTTAACCGCCTTGCCGATTGATCCACCACATCACGACAGCGGACTATTTCAGAGCTATGAAGACTTCGCCTTATCTCATTTATGGGCAATTCTGATGAGGGGTAGCAAACGCAGGGTTTTTCCTAATACCCTCGAGGCCTTGGTATCTATTTGCCTTAAGACCTTGGCTTCGAACGAGACCGCAAGAACCCGGTCGGTCACGTCGGGAAACCTGGCTTTAGAACTCTTAACAACGCCACTCGTGGGGACGTTTAAGTCCCGAGGGGCTCCAATCATGAAAGGAAAGGAAGGATTCGATGCGCATAGCAGTAGTCACCAATCAGACCGGGGACACCGTCCTAAATAGGCTCGATCCCCGCGCCGCGGAACAAGCTGAAGTCACATGCCGAGCAGTAGTGGAGGCCCTGACTGCTCTCGGACATGAGGCTATGACCGTGGAGGTGCGCCCATCGCTCCTTTTGGACCTAGAGAACGCCGTGCCTGACGCCATTTTCAATATCGCGACAGGTTACAGGTCCAAGAGGGACCAAGCCAATATCGTCGCAACTCTTGAACTGGCTGGCATTCCATTCACAGGCTCGTCCTTTCGCACCCATGTGATGGCAATTCATAAACATCTAACCAAGTTCATCATGGAAATGTCGGACATTCCCACGCCTGGGTTTTGCGTGGTTGACGCCAACCGGAAGATGCCTTCTTCCGAGCGTCTAGCTGGACTCAAGACTCCTGTCATAGTCAAGCCGGGGGCGGAAGGTTCTAGCTTGGGCATATCGAGCGACAGCGTGACTTCGGATCTGACAAAGGTGCCCGAACTCGTAGAGGATCTCTTGGAACGCTTCGGGCCTCCTGTGCTCATCGAGGAGTACATCGCGGGTCGCGAGTTCACGGTAGGTCTTCTGGGTTATCCAGAACCGACGGTCATGCCGGTGCAAGAGGCTGTCTTCAATGAAGAGTCGATGTACACCTACAGCGTTAAGGCCAGGGACAGCGCCGCTCCCGTGTGTCCCGCCGAGATACCGGAAAATTTGGCTTCAAGGCTACAAATGATGGCAAAGAAGGTTTTTGAGGCACTTGACTGCCGCGACTTGGCAAGGGTGGATATCCGGTTGTCTGACGATGGGTGCCCTTATGTGTTGGAGGTCAACACACTCCCGGGTTTGATGCCCGGATACAGCGACTTTCCGCGGGTCGCCAGAGTGGCCGGTCTTGACTACACGGCCATGGTCCAACGGATTTTGGAAGGCGCGCTTTTGCGGAAGAGCGCTTCATGAAGCTGCGGATTACGCGCAAATTGGACTTACTCTTAGGAAGGAGGCGCATGAATGGCTGAGCACATTTTTGCAGAATCAACTCACTCGGCTCCAAGCTTTGTAGTGGTAGGAGCCGGAAACGGAGGCCAGGCGATGGCGGGATTCCTCGCCATGCGAGGCTTTAGCGTTAATCTATGGAACAGGTCAAACAGGACGATAGATAGGATTAACGAATTGGGCGGCATTCAACTGGAGGGGCACTATTCGGGATTTTCCATCCCCAATTTGGTGACGGATGATATGGGTGAAGCCCTTGACGGGGCAAGGGTCATCATGGTTACAGTGCCGGCATCGGCTCACAGCGCGGTGGCGAGAGCCATGGCCAAGTCTCTTCAGGACGGCCAGATAGTGGTCTTGAACCCGGGAAGGACCGGCGGGGCGTTCGCCTTCAAGCGGGATTTGGAGCAAGCAGGTTGCAGGGCGCAGGTTACCTTAGCGGAAGCCGGGACATTCATCTACGCCAGCCGCACTAAGGCACCGGGTCGGTCACACGTTTATGGAGTGAAGAATCATGTGTGCGTAGCCGCGCTTCCGGCAACCGACACCATGGATGTCCTGAGAGCTATACGTCCAGCGTTTCCTCAGTTTATCCCGGCTGAGAGCGTCCTGGCTACCAGCTTGGACAACATTGGGGCGCTATTCCATCCGGCGCCGACCCTCCTGAACGCCGGCAGGATTGAGAACAACGAGACTTATGACCACTACAAAACGGGGATTTCTCCTGCCGTAGCCAACCTTATCCAAAAGATGGATGAAGAAAGGCTGGCCATAGCTGAGGCCTTGGGAACTGGGGCTCGTTCGGTCCTTGAGTGGCTGAAGGACACCTACGGAGTCACGGGGAAAGACCTCTACTCGGCAATCCAAGACAATCCGGCATATGACTCGATTACGGCTCCCAAAACATTGGATACAAGGTATATACACGAGGATGTTCCGTTCAGCCTTATACCGCTCATCGCCCTTGGCAAGATCGCGGGAGTGGCTACTCCTGTCTTGAGAACTGTCGTATCGCTTGCTGACAGCATGTTGGGTTGTGACTTCCGTGCCTCCGGCCGCGGAGCGGAAGAAATGGGAATCGCAGGTCTAGATGCCGGGCAAGTGTCAAGGATGGCTTTGGAAGGGGTGCGCTAGATGACAACCAAAATGCGCGAGAAAGCGAAGAATAGAAGAGGTCTAATGATCGGCGCCGCCATGGGTGATTGCGTTCACGTAGCGGGCGCGCTAAACTTCTTGCGTCTAGCGTCGGCAGAAGGCTATCCCA
>DAIRWA010000107.1:3150-6130 GCA_036802545.1 Bacillota bacterium
TCTTGGGAGCCGCCAAGTCGCCCGAGGAGATCGCCAAAGTGGCGCGAGAGCGTAAGGCGGAATGCGTCGCGGTTGGATACCGCCTCGACCCCAACGCGGCGAAGAACCTTATCGCAAGGCTCATCGCTGCGCTAGAGCACGAGGCGATTTCGCCCAAGTTGTTGTTTGGAGGCACCCCTCCGGTAGCGGAGGTAGCTTCCGCAAGCGGCCTGTTCGACGTGGTGTTCTCAGGCAAAGAAGATGTGGACGAGGTCATCGCCTATCTAAGAGGCGGGCGTTCGGCCGGCCAGGTCGCCACTTATGCGGACAATCTGGTCGATCGTATCGCGGAGAAGGCTCCGTATCCTGTACTGCGGCATCACTTTGGCCTGCCTTCTGTCCATGCCACGGTAGACGGCATTAAGGAGATTGCTGAGGCAGAGGTGTTGGACATCATATCCTTGGGTCCCGATCAGAACTTTCAGGCAAACTACTTCCGACCCGAAGATATGGACAGAGATCAAGATGGTGCCGGCGGTGTGCCCGTGCGTTCAGAGGCGGACCTCCGTGAGCTGTACGACGCAAGCAGGCGGGGCAACTATCCGTTGATGAGGTGTTATAGCGGGACGAGAGACGTTATTTCCATGGCGGGCCTTCTCAACAAAACCATCCACAACGCATGGGGTGCTATTCCCCTGTTTTGGTACAACGTTTTGGATGGACGAGGCCCTAGAGGTGTGAAGGAATCCATCACCGAAGCACAGACGGCAATGGAGTGGCACGCTCAGCAGGGAATACCTGTTGAGGTTAACGAGTCCCACCACTGGAGCCTTCGGGACGCGCCTGACGTGGTGGCAGTGGCGGCGGCCTATCTCACCGCTTACAACGCCAAGAAGGCAGGCGTGAGGCAGTATGTGTCTCAGTACATGCTGAATACGCCCCCTGGGACATCCGTGGAAATGGATCTAGGGAAAATGCTGGCCAAAGATGAACTTATAAACAGCCTTGCAGATGAGAATTTCACTGTCCTAAGGCAAGTTAGGGCCGGTCTCTCAAGTTTTCCGACAGACCTGTCTTTGGCCAAGGGCCAGTTGGCGACGTCGACCCTCGTGGGCATGAACTTGCGTCCGCATATAGTCCATGTAGTGGGCTTCTGCGAAGGGGACCACATTGCCAATCCGGAGGACGTCATCGAGAGCTGCCGCATCGCCCGTGGGGTCATCCGCAATTGCCTCCACGGCATGCCTGACATGACCAAGGATTCGCGCGTTCAGGCCCGAAAACGTGAACTGATAAGGGATGCGAAGACTCTGTTGGCCGGTCTTTTGGAGGTCGCCGGATTAATGGACGACGCGGATGGCCGGGTTCCAGATGCGGTGATGGTTGATGGAACGGTAGGCGGTCGTAAGGCAAGCGGTGAAGAGGATGCCCTCTCGTTAGTTCGACGTCTGACATCGGCTGCTGGAGCGGTCGATAGCCGCGCTACAGGCGACCGAGAGGCGGGCAACCGTGGGGCGAGTGGCGGTGCGGCAGATGACAGCGCGGCAAACGAGGACTTGTGCCCCATCGATCCGTACACGGATCCGGGCGTTCTTGCAGCAGCCGTCAAACGTGGATTGTTCGACGCGCCTCACTTGGCCGGGAATCCCGCAGCGTGCGGTGAAATTGAGACTGCTATCGTTGACGGCGCTTGCCTGGCTGTCGATCCCGTTTCCAAGAAGCCCATTTCCGAAGCGGTTAGGGTGGAAGCGGCTCTAGACAGACTGAGGAGGGCCCGGAGCAGGAAGACTGCGTAGTCGCCAGTGGTTGCGCTGGGCATATTGATATTGTTAATCGCTCGGATGGGCGCCGTGAGCCTTGCGAGGCCCGCTGTCGGGTCACCGGCACGCAAGGTTACGGCGCCGACTGTTTTGCCGCCCTCTAACCCGGAGCGGTTCTACTCTCAGTTCCATCTGGGTTCCGGCCCGTCTCATACCGCAGAATGCTTCGCCTCCCGAATCGCCACACCCAACCTATGGTATAGGCCCACGTCGTCGCCAACCTACTCCTGCGATGATGGGTGGTCATAACGGCCACTACTCAGACGTAAGTAGGTCATAACGGCCACTCGTCAATCGTGAGTAGGTCAAAATGGCCAGTCGTCGGGCGTGAGGAGGTCACAGCGGCTACTCCTGCGATGATGGGTGGTCATGACGGCCACTCGTCAATCGTGAGTAGGTTGCCGTGGCCTACGTTTGCATGAGCGCTGGTCGTTCGCTGTCCCGGGACTGTCAGCTCCGCCTTCCTCGGCTTGGATTCGGGCGAAAGACCCCCACGATGCGGCGTCTGTATTTGGCGACCGGTTCAAGCGCACTGGGTCGATCCTTCAGTACGTGCAGCATCCTCCATTCGTCTACCATTACGCCTAGGTGCGTGTATCCTCCGGGGAGGTTCATGAGCACTATGTCGTCGGTCTGCGGGAATTCGACTTCTGTGCCAATCCTCCTGAGGGCTTCCAACGCTCTAGCCGGGTAGTCTTCTTGCTTGTCTTCCATCATTGGGAGGCCGTCCGAGTCCGGTATCGCATAGCCTCTTGATCGTAGGTACAACCAGATTAGGCCGAGGCAGTCGACTCCTCGCAGATCACGGCCTCGGAACTTGAAAGGGATTCCCAGGAATTGTTGGTAGGACACGGACAGAGGCCTCCTCGCTCAATGTAGCTCATTTCGATATTTGCCCGTGTAAGCGCCGCTAAACGGATCGCCATGCCACGGTGGAGCTTGTTGCTTTCATTTCGCAGGTCATTGTATGTGGCGAGGTGACCGCTGGTAACATAACTCGTTAGCCAGAGGTTCGGCGCTTGGTTGTGGCGCTATGCATGCAGAGTGCCCGAGATGGCGGCGGGTCTAGGTCATAGTGCCCGAGATGGCAGTGGATCTAGGGCGTACTGCCCGAGACGGCGGTGGATCTAGGGCGTACTGCCCGAGACGGCGGCGGGTCTAGGTCATAGTGCCCGAGATGG
>DAIRWA010000108.1:0-6106 GCA_036802545.1 Bacillota bacterium
CCCTGCCGTGCCTAGGGGGGCAAGGACTCTGGTCCAGGTTGGTTTTGAGTCCTTGGAAGCGGCGCGGCGCGTGCTTCTGGGCCTCGGTGGAGCAGCGAAGGTGCTCGAGCCCAAATCCTTGCGTGACAGCGTGCGAGACTTCGCCAAGCAGGTATTGTCAGTGTATCAGCGCTGAATAAGTGCCCGCCGGCGGAGGACTTCGTCGGATTCGGGCTGACGACCGCCTGGCAGCAGCGAACATAACATCCCAGCCAGGCCGGTCTCGCTGCCGGTCTTCCTACTACCCTGAGGCTAGCGGGCTTTCCAGCAGGACTTACCACTATCCCTTAGACGGGCAGCCTTCCCAACGTTTCAAATCAGCCCTCATTTCGCACAGTTCCTCGAGGAACTTGTCTGCCTCCCTGCGGACGTGATCGAGCAGGAGGGGGGTGGGCACTACGCTTAAGAGGCAGCAGACAAGGTCAAGCTCATAAGCGGTAGCCTTAAAGTCTCTTAGTTCCGTAACCCTTTTCGTTACGGTTTCAGTGAAGCGGATTACGGTGTTGAACTTCTCAGGGTGCGCTAGTGCCATCGATTCCAGGTCTCGTGCTGTCTCGAGCAAGTTCGAGAATTCCTCGCGGCTGGCACGCGCCTGAGTCAACAGTTCTCGTTCCGAGGCGTCTAATAGGGATATGATGAACTCGATGTGCTCTTTCATCTGTCGCAGCCAAAAAGACTGCTCCATAAGAATCGCCACAAGGGCATCACTCGCTCCCGCGACGCACCTAAGGAAACCGAGGAAGTGGACCGCCTCCCGCGTGACATGGGCCAAAAGTAAGGGATAGAGGGCAGAGCCGGGCAACTCGCACTGAACCAGTAATCTGGTGAGGGAATGTTTAAACGCTATAAGGGCTTCGACAGCGCGTACGATTTCGGCCAATAACGCCGGTTCTACGGCCGATCTGCAATCAACTTGATCCTGCAGCCCCTGGAACAGGTCATAGAATCTTCCGGCCTCTGCGATAAGGTCCGGCCTATTGCACGGCAGACCCATCTGAATGAAGAGGGAATGCTCTTTCATAATCCTTACCCAAAACCGGATTTCCGCGATGATTTTCCTTTGGTGCGAGCCTCCGCCTAGGATGCCGGTTGCCTGGTGTTCAGACATGGCGTTCAACCTCCAATGGATCAGAGATGATGTACGTTTGTCGTTAACAGGTTATGTAAACTATGTGCTGAATGTGCGACTCTGGGCCCCTCCGCTACCCTAAATGTCAGAATCCGACAGTCATACCGGATGTAAGTGACGATGGCCGACAGTCACACCGGATGTGAGTAGCGGTGGCCGACAGTTACACCGGATGTGAGTAGCGGTGGCCGACACTTGCTGAGGGAATGAGGTGTACGACTATCCTGTGGGACGGAACAATTGACTTGCTCCGGCAGTCCAACGGATTGGACTATCGGGGCCCGGCGAGTCACTTAACGCCCCTGCGGGTTCAGGCAGGGCTACCGAATTGGAAGGAGTTTGCATAATGCGCAGAAAGTTGACGATCTTTTTAGTCATCGGTATCGTCCTACTTCAAAGCACTTTCGCCGCTACGGTTCATGCCAACGCCGGGCCTCCGACGTCTGTGGAGGATGGAGACGCTGTGTTCTTCCTTCCGGTGAAGCACGATTCCATTGAGGTTATTTCAGAAAACCTGGTATACGACATAAAGGTAACGGGAGAAGAAGAGGCTTATGCCGAGATCGTAGCCACTTACGAAATGCGTAACACCTCTCAGGATAGCGTCTCGACTCTGGTTGCCTTCGTGGCCAACAACCCTTCGACCAAGCCCCGGGTGTCCGTTGACGACCATGAGGTCGCACTGATCGGTTCCGAGGTGATGCCGTGGAATGTCAGCGGTCAGGCTGTCTATGTCGGAGACCTCCTGGCGCGTACGTGGATGAACGTCGGTTCATGGACCGCGTACGGTGCTTGGGAACCCACCTTTGAAGAAATTCTGCGTTTTGCCTCGAGCGGCGAGAGAACCCGCGACGCTAATGCGGGCTACGATCTTCAGATCTCCCTATTTGAGCTGGATTTTGCGGCCGGGAGCACGCGTGCTCTTGAAGTGACTTATGCCGAAAGGGCTGCTGTCATCAAGCAGCGAAAAGGCTATTCATACGTGAACCCGACCGCCGAGTTTTACTACTTCTTGGAGCCCGCCGGATACTGGAAGGACTTTGCGGACCTAACCGTCACGGTCAAGGTGCCGCCCCACATTAGTATTGAGACATCCCTTGACGGATTCGAGCGCAAAGACGACACATACACGGCGCACTTTGAAGAACTGCCTGCGCAGAACCTCCGAATACTAGCGGCGCTAGATCCTACCACTTTCGTTGATGTGGTGGCATCGGCAATACCCTGGGTTTTGGCAGTAGTGGCCGTTGTGCTTCTCCTCTCTAGGATCAGAAGGAAGAGAAGGTTGGCCTCGTAATGTCGCCAAGTTTCTGCCGTTCCCGGAGCAACTTTAGTTCGCTCTCGCTCAGGGTGAGTCGTTCGTTAGGTGAAGGCAGGGTATCCGGGACGCGCAGCCCCTCGTGCTCACCCTGATAGCGCTCGACTAAGCCCAGATCGATCAGTACTTCTATAGCCCCTTCAACGGTAGTCGTGTATGGTTTGCCGTATTCTTGCGCAAATAGTTCCGCGGCTTCTGCTTGCTTTTCTTCCGTGAAACTGGGAAATGCTTCAGCGATCAGTTTCGGGTGCAGATCTCTGATGTTGAACCACATGAGGTCCCCCGTTATGCCGCTGTGGGCTTGCATGGCGATAACGAAGAACATTGCCCCGAGTTCGATGGGAAGATGCCGAGACCAGCCACGAGTCATCATACGATGTATCGCGTCGACTTCAAACCAGAAAACTCTAATCCTGTCACCCGGCTTCGAGCCATCCTTTGGCACGTATGTTCCTGCCTGGATGATCTTCGGGTCCTCAACGTACTTGAACGCTATGGTATCTATAGGGAACACCTCCTAATAAAAGGCTATTCGACGCGAATGTGGAAAATCCTGCCAAACCATCGGGTTTGAAGGGGAATTTTGGAAAGAAATATCGAACAACGATAGATGAAGGTCGCCATTGGGGACATGGGTCGTGATGCGATTCGCAGCCTTGGACGATGATGAATGAAGAGAAAATCACCATGGATAGAGTGCCTGCTAGGGACCTTGTGAGGCTGCCGACTACTCCGGCAATTCCTTCCCGCACGATGGGCAGTAGCGAAATTCTTCGCCGATATCGTCTCCACAGTAGGGGCAGAAGCGGTGCGGACGGTCATCACGCCCGTCCTCATCCGCATGGCTATCCGATTCGACATGGAACTCGGCGTCTAGCATGGGACCAAACCGTTCATTAAGAGGGTCGGGTTCGACGTCCGAATCTGCAATGTCCAGCACCGAGTAGCGGTTTTTCTGTGTCGCCTGCCTGAAGTTGTATATGGCGCTGATGACCCCCATCACGATGAACAGAACTCCAAACAGAGGGAAAATCGAGACTATGCCCCCAAACGGGGAATGCCTCGTCAACTGAAAAGCCATGGCAGTCCAGACAATGCCGAACACGATCGCGAGAATCGAACCGACTCCGCCCATGAAAGACGGTGCCCGCCCTGGCTTAACGCTTGTGATTCTTCGTCTGTTGCTCACCTTGACTCCTCCCGATACTTGTCGTCAGTTAATAGTACGTCACTTTCGGGGCAATGTCCCTAGGTACCGGGCTAAATCGCTGTCTGCCCGATTGCGGGTGACACAGTACACGGGCAGGTATGTCGTTATTCCGTGGGGAACAACGTTGGGCGAGTCCGTGGCGGTAGGTGCTTATTGAATGTCTTATACGGGTTGGGGATGTGAAATTCATGGATTACGGGTTTACGTTCAGCAAAGAAAAGCGAGACGAGATGATTGGGCATATTAGAAAATGGTTTCTCGAAGAACGCGACGAGGATTTGGGGGACTTGGCGGCGGTCCTTATCCTGGACTTCTTCTCCGAGAAACTGGCACCCCATTTCTACAACCAGGGTGTTTTTGATTCGTACACGTTCATGTCGCGCTCGGCTGAGGATTTACTGGGCATACAGAAACCTTAACGACACGGCGAATCGGCAACCGGCCCGACGTTGTCGACAAATCCCGCGGTAATTAGGGTTGATGTTTGTGGACGGGGAAAAGGATCCTGCCGTAGTGCTGGTCTGGGAGACCACCCCCTCTCATATGTGTTTCTTAGGTGATGCATTATGCTGTACGGTTTTCGCCGGACGATGCCGGAACGGAGACGAGCGGAGGAGAGCCGTCGGGATCAGACGCGTTCGACTGTAGAATTGCGGTCGTCAGAGAGACCGGTCGGCGCCGGCTCTTCAGAGACTAGGCCATCCGAGGCTCGCGCTGTGGAAAGCAGGGTCTCCGGGAGTAGGTCGTCTACAGCTAAATCAACCGCAACCGGGACACACGTTGCCAAGACACCGATTATCAAGCAGACACCGACACGGCAGGTGCAGTCAGATTTAGCTGATCCTGACCCGGGCGAAAACCAGTCGTCTCGGCACGTGCTGGTCAACGAGGATGAAGTATGGATCCAGTACGGAACATCCGGCGCCTCCGACTGGCCCGCCAGGTGCGTCGAATGCAGGGAGGCCGTGTCTTCGTGGAAGAATCCAGTTGCCCAATGCGTCAACTGCTGGAAAGTAGAAGTCTGGGGGTCGTCGGATGTGATCCCCCATCAAATGGACTGGCTCGATTTGGGGGAGGTCGCCGAGACAGTCGCTCGGCAGACTGACGCAGTGATCAAAGTATCTAAGCTGCCCATTCATGTGGTGCGCACAGGCGTCCCCCGGGACGGATATCCGGGGACTGACTTTGATTACCTGCTTATGGCTTACGCGGAGAACATATCGGAGAGGGAAGAGCTACGGCATTCCTTGTGCCTAGCGCTGGGCATGGAGCCCGCTAAGGCGGAGCAAATCCCTGTGCGAAGAGGCTGTTGGCTTTACGACGAAATGCTGGGGCCGTGGACGGAATGGTATCCGATGGACAGAGACATGGGAGAAGAATTGGAAGCATAAGACAGCCCGAGAACTACGCCGGAAGGCCGGCAAGCCACGTCTCATACGTCTATAGGCCGCCGTATACCCGAGGGTTACGGGGCTTCTTGTCTGCTGACGCTGCTGCGCCATAGCGGATATCGAGTGGTAGCATATGAGCCCAATCGTTACTTGACCTGCATGTATCTCCCGTTCCAAGTTTCGTGGCCATCCCTGCCTTTCCAGGGTCCCGCATGCTGAAGCAGCCAGTTGATGCCCTCGCCGACTTCTTGGGATCCTCCTGAACGATGAGGGGTGTGTTCCAGGACCGCATAGATGTCTTTGTTTTCGCTGTCCAGGTAGCCCATCATCTGTTCTACAGGAACATTCCCGCGCTCGGAGACCGGGGTCCAATAGTATCGTCTTCCGCCTGCCCACACGTTATGAAGGTGAATCACTTTGCACCAGGGAGCGAGGTGGCAGAACAGGCCTTCCCAGGAGCATCGCAGCTTCCGACTGGCAAGGTAGATGTCCCCGACATCTAGGGCAAATGAGACATCCCATTGGCGAAGTTCCTCACGTGCCAGGGCCCAAAGCGACATAAACACGGATGGATCTCTGCTTGGTCCCAGCTTAGGTTCGCAAATGATCGGGATGCCTGACCACTCTTCCAAACGCTTTAGGCGATGTACCGCGGGACGGAGGTTTTCAACTCCGATGTTCTGTCCGCCCTTATCCCAGACGTATGGAAAGTGGACGAGGACGTAGGCGACAGCGTGGCGTGCCGCAAAGTCCAAATTTCGGCGGAGTTCTTCCCAAGCTGGGGCCCAACCATTCCAGAGTAGTCCGTGGTGGTCGTCGGTTCTGAGTATAGGAGCATGTAGGCCAAGCTCCATAGAGCACTTCTTGCACTTGGAGATGATGTAGTTTAGGTCTCTGGGCGATGCGAAATTACCTACTTCTAAAGCTTGTGTGTGCCATTGAAACAACTCCGGAAGCCGCTTGGATTCAGACAAGACTGTGCTGCCGGAAATCGACAAAATAAACGCCATTACGCACCC
>DAIRWA010000109.1:0-5421 GCA_036802545.1 Bacillota bacterium
TTGGATGAATGAGGGGGACCCTCTTGAAAATTGACGTAACATCGATCTTGAACGAGCCTGGGGCTAGCCTGCCTTTTGACTTATCGGCGGAAGTCAGGTCGCCTGACGAGGATCTTACGTTGGTTGGTCCCGTGATAGCGCGGGGCGTGGCTACCTCTTTGGGCAAAGAAGTGTACGTTCAAGGCCACATAACCGGAGCTACAGAGCTCATTTGTTCTCGTTGCCTAAAGACCTTCACGAAGCCCTTTGATGTGGATTGTGAATGCTATTTTGCCGAGGAGACATCGGAGGCAAGAGAGGACAAGGACGACGCTGTCGAAACCTTCCCCTTAGAGGGGACGGTATGTGTACTTGATGACATGATCGGGCACGAGATCATACTGAGCCTTCCTATGAAACCCCTTTGCGCCAAGGACTGCAAGGGACTGTGTCCGGAGTGCGGTTCAAACCTAAACGAGGGCGAATGTGACTGCGCAAAGGAAGAACAGGTCATTTCGCCTTTTGGCAGAAAGCTCATAGAAGCGATGGAAGAAAGGAGCAAGAAGAATGGCCGTCCCAAAGAAACGTAAATCCGCGTCCAGAAGGGACATGAGAAAGGCCCACTGGAAGCTGGAGTCGCCCAATATCGTCTCCTGCGCCCATTGCCATGGGCCGATAGTGCCTCACCGCGTTTGTCCCAAATGTGGGTACTATCGCGGCAAAGAAGTCGTAAAGGTTAAGGAGGCCTAAGGAAGCTAAGAACTCCGACCATAAGGCCGGGGAGGATGTCAATCAGAGACTCCGGGAAACCGGAGTTTTTGCTTTTCCAGCATCTTGTCACACTGGAAATCACATTGTATACTTGGCACTAACATCAAGGTATTAGTACCAGGCACTAATCGCCGGAGGTGAAAGTGGTGTCTACAGGCCCTAAAGAGAGACGAAAGCGGTTGAAGGCGGTGCTTGTGCAGAACCCTTTTCTCTCTGACGGAAATCTTGCGAGGCACTTTGACGTAAGCGTGCAGACCATCCGACTAGACAGGATGGCGTTGGGCATCCCGGACCTGAGGACCCGCACGAAAGAGGTAGCGGAGCGAGTTTACGGGCGCGTCAGGTCGTTGGGTCAGAGGGAGATCGTCGGCGAACTCGTTGATGTTGAACTGGGCAAGTCGGCCATTTCCGCCATGGTTACTCTTCCCGAGATGGCCTTTGAGCGCTCGGGCATCGTTAGAAGCCATTACATCTTTGCTCAGGCCGATTCACTGGCTATATGTGTGATTGACTCTAAGAACGTGGTCACGGGCATCTCCAACCTGAAATTTAAGCGAAGCGCCAAGGTTGGGGAGACACTGATCGCCAAAGCCCAAGTTATAAGGGAAAAGGGAAACAAATCCGTGGTCTTGGTGGAGACACGGGCTAACGGCGAGGAAGTATTTCGCGGTAAGTTCCTGGTGTTCGCTCTAGGCCAGTAGCTTTTCGCCCCGATTTCCCCGAGGAGGGAATTATCATTGGCAATGCGAGAAGACCTAGTATCACAAACCATTGCGCTTGATTTGATGGGCGGAGAACATGCCCCTGAATCCAACATTGGAGGAGCCATTCGGGTCTTGGAAGAAGGCGTCTCAATCCACGCTTTCGGAACTCACGAAGCTGTAAACTCCTTACTGAAACGTTACTCTGAACCCAATCTTGAAGTTACGGTATGTACCCAGACAATTGACGATCATGAGCCGCCACTCTTGGCGATTCGCCAAAAAGAAGACTCACCTATTTATCAGGGTTTAGTCGCGGTAAAGGAAGGGCGCGCGGGGGCGTTTGTGTCGGCGGGCTCAACCGGGGCACTGGTGGCGGGAGGAGTTGTTATTCTTGGGCGCGCCAAAGGGGTGGATAAGCCCTGTATGGGACAAGTACTCCCTACCGCTGACAGAAAAGGCGTCTTCTTTGTGGATCTGGGAGCTTCCTCCGACGCCAGACCCGGAACGCTGGTGCAATTCGCCATTTTGGGAAGAGTATACGCCACTGAGGTCCTAGGCTGGAAAGATCCGTCGGTTAGGCTCCTGAACATAGGAGTTGAATCGGAGAAAGGTAACGCTTTGTATCGCAAAGCCCATGCTCTCATGAAACAAACGGTGCCCGGTTTTGACGGCAATATCGAGGCCAGGGACGTGTTTTCCGGCAAAGCGCAAGTGATCGTGGCTGACGGATTTACAGGGAACGTGTTCTTGAAGGCATGCGAAGGCACTTCTGAGTTTCTCTTGCACGCCATGAAGCACGAAACGACCTCCACTTATGTCAGAAGGGCGGCGGCCGGCGTGCTGCGATCGGCGTTTTCGGACGTAATGGCTCAGATGGACTACACCGCGTACGGAGGAGCTCCTCTTTTGGGACTTACCGGTTGCGTGATAAAGTGCCACGGGTCTTCCAACCAAGAAGCGATAGCCAATGGGATCGGCCAGGCCGGAGCGTTTCTCGAAAAGGACGTGGCCTCGCTCTTGATCCGTTCGGTTTCTGAATCGGCCAAAGAGGGAGAATTATAGCCAATGGATGTTAGACCCGTGAAGATAGCAGGCGTGGGAGCCTATGTGCCTCCCCAGGTAATGACCAACGCCGATTTAGAGAAGATGGTGGATACTTCCGATGAATGGATCGTCGAACGTACCGGCATCCGGGAAAGACGCATCGCGGGGATAGGCGTGGCGACGTCGGACCTGGCCATCGAAGCCGCGAAGTCCTGCTTGCTCCACGCGGGAGTCGCCGGCTCGGAGCTAGACCTCATAATCGTCGCTTCGGCGAGTCCCGATCATCTATTCCCAGCTACCGCTTGCATCGTGCAGGCGTCTCTGGGAGCTAATAACGCGGCGGCTTTCGACATGGAAATCGGGTGTTCAGGGTTTATATATGCTTTGGTGACGGGAGCTCAATATATTTCATGCGGTACTTATGAGAAGGTGTTGGTCATAGGGTCTGAGACCCTTTCCAGGTTCACCAACTGGAATGACCGGAACACGTGTTGTCTCTTCGGTGACGGCGCGGGCGCGGTTCTGCTCACACCCGGGGAGGAGGGCGAAGGGATCATTAGTTTCATCTTGGGATCCAACGGTTCTTCTTCCTCGCTCTTGACTCTTCCTATGGGAGGTTCTCGGATCCCGGCGTGCAAAGAGAGTCTAGACCAGGGGCTTCACTATATACACATGGAAGGCAAGGCGGTCTTTAAGTTTGCGGTGAAGGTGCTGATTAAGGCCGTCACAGAGGTCTTGAAAGAGTGCGGAAGAGAAATTGACGACATAGGGCTTCTGATTCCTCACCAGGCGAATATACGGATAATCGAGTCAGCGTGCGAGCGGTTCAGAATGCCCATGGAGAGAGTCATGGTGAACATCGGCCAATACGGAAACACCTCGTCGGCATCGATACCCATAGCCTTGTTCGAGGCCGTGAGAGATGGGCGGGTCAAGAAAGGCCAGCTGGTTGTGCTAGTGGCTTTCGGCGCTGGCTTGAGCTGGGGTTCGGTAGCACTTGTGTGGTAAGAGAGGAGAACTTGGTATGTCAAGAGTCAAGATAGTAACCGACACCGCGCAGGACTTTACGCCTGATTGTCTCATGGACAAGGGGATCAATGTGGTGCCCCTTACCGTCCACTTTGGCGATGACTCTTTCCTAGATGGATTTGAACTGCGGGGGAAGGCGTTTTACGATAAGCTGCGTCAGTCACCCCATCATCCCAGCACTTCTCAGCCGTCGCCGGCCGCGTTTCACGAAGTGTTTTCTAGAGAGACCGAGGACGGCTCGACCGTGGTTGCTATCACCTTATCTTCCGGGTTAAGCGGGACGTTTCAATCCGCGGTCATCGCCAAGGCTGAGCTTCCCGATAGGGAGATTTTTCTGGTTGATTCCCAACAGGCTTCCGGCGGGCAAGGATTGCTGGTTTTGGCTGCTCAGGAAATGGCTGACGCCGGAAAACCGGCTTCATACATAATAGATGAAGTTACTCGTATGTCCTCTGAGATGGTTACCATCTTCTCGGTCGATACCCTGGACTATCTGGCAAGGAACGGACGAATAGGAAAGGCTCAACACCTATTAGGTTCCATGCTCAACATGAAACCCATACTGAGACTGGACAAAGACGGAGTCGTTACGGCCGTAGACAGGGTCCGGGGCAAAGGGAAGGTCATCCCGCGAATTCTCGAACTTATACATGAGAAAATAAGAGAAGGTTCCTTAGTTGACGCCGTGTTTGTGCACGCGGATGCCCCCGAAGAGCTTCGAAAGCTTACGGAGTCGGTTAGCGGGGCCTTCCGAATAAGAAAGTGCTATGAAACCGAAATCGGGGCCATCATCGGCACCCACACAGGACCCGGCACCCTCGCGGCATTTGTGGTGCCTGCAGAAAAGTAGACCTGTCTTTAGAGGAGTTTTTCCATGACCAAAATCGCATGGGTGTTTCCAGGCCAAGGGGCTCAATCTGTAGGAATGGGCCAAGAGCTTTATCATACTTTCCCAGAAGCCGCCAAGGTTTTCGAAGTGGGCGATCGGATATTGGGGAGATGGTTCTCCAAGCTTGTGTTCGAGGGGCCCGACAAGGAATTGGTACTCACAAAAAACGCTCAACCTGCGCTGTTGGCCGTTGGCGTCGCATGTGCCCAAGTGGCGTTGGGAAATGGCTTATCTCCGGACATGGTGGCGGGATTGAGCTTGGGCGAGTACACCGCGCTGGTGGTCGCAGGCAGTATATCGCTGGAGGATGCTTTGGCGGTCACACACAAGAGGGGCCTGTATATGCAAGAAGCCTGCCCTGAAGGGAAGGGAGGCATGGCGGCGATATTGGGTCTCGCCTGTGCCGAGGTTGAAGCCATTTGCTACGAGGCAGAGAGCAAAGGGATCGTGTGCGGGGCCAGTTATAATTGCCCCGGGCAAGTTGTCGTATCCGGGGATAGAGGCGCCGTCACTTCGGCGATGCGGTTAGCCAAAGACAAGGGCGCAAAGTGCGTTCCGCTTGCCGTTAGCGCGCCGTTCCATTCGCCTCTAATGGAACCTGCCGCCGCGAGACTCAAGAAGGACCTAGACCATATCAAAATAAGAGCGCCAAGCGTTCCCGTGTATACCAACGTGGATGGCGATAGGCTGGAATCTCCCGAGGACATACGCGACCGCCTGGTCAAACAAGTCACTCACCCTGTGCTTTGGCAGGTGGATGTGCAGTCAATGATTCGGGACGGGGCAGGACTGTTTGTGGAAATGGGTCCCGGAAAAGGCCTCACCGGGTTCCTAAGACGTATCTCCCCCGAAATACCCGGAATCACCTTCTTGACTCCGGCTGATCTCAACAGCATCATTGATCTATCCAAGGAGGCTTCCGTACGATGACTGTATGTCTTATAACCGGCGCTTCACGTGGGATCGGAAGGGCCTGCGCAGTGGAACTGGCACGGCAAGGCTGGG
>DAIRWA010000109.1:5431-6011 GCA_036802545.1 Bacillota bacterium
AGATGTGGAAGGGGCTAAGGATACGGTAAGGCTCGTGGAGTCTCTCGGCAGCAGGGCCTCACTGTTCCAAGGAGACGTGTCGTCTCATGAAGAGGCTAAGTCTTTGATTGAGAGTGTGGAAAAGGAACTCGGTCCTATAGACGTGCTGGTGTTAAACGCCGGCATCACAAAGGATGCTCTTCTCATTCGGATGAACGAGGAAGACTGGGACCGGGTCTTGGAAATCAATCTTAAGGGGGTGTATAACGTAGCGAAATGGGCGGTCAGGTCAATGATGCGACGAAAGAGCGGCAGGATCATCGCCGTTTCTTCGGTAGTGGCGCTTACCGGCAATGCCGGACAAGCGAACTACTGCGCCTCAAAGGCCGGAGTCATTGGATTTGTGAGAGCCCTGGCTCGCGAATTGTCAAGGTACGGAATAACCGCAAACGCCGTGGCGCCCGGATATATTCAGACTGACATGACCGAGAATCTGCCTCAAGGGGCCAAAGAGAATTTGGCGGTAGCTATTCCTATGGGACGGCTCGGTACTCCCGAGGACGTAGCGTCTGCGGTCGGTTTTTTGGCCGGAAAGAACTCG
>DAIRWA010000110.1:0-3022 GCA_036802545.1 Bacillota bacterium
GTAACGGATTTGCACCCGCGGACCTTTCCGGCAACTCTTCTGGAGACCTTTCTGCGGATGTTGTGGAGAGGCCCTCCGATCAAGACTCAAAAAAGCCGAGACTGCGCCTTGTGGGGGGCGGAACCGGCTTAGCTCCAATGTACCCTCTGGCGGCCTCCGCAGCGTCTTTGGGATGGGAAGTGTCTCTCTTCTACGGTGCCAGATCCATGGCCCAGGTCATGGATACATCCAGGTTCGCCAAGGCCGGTTGCGGCGTGCACGTGGCGACTGAGGACGGCACATTCGGGTCTACGGGCAGAGTGACGGACCTTCTGAAGCCAATTCTGTCCTCGTTTGGACCGGATGACTTGACGGTAGCATGCGGTCCCGCTCCTATGCTCCGCGCCGTAAAGAGACTCGCGGGGGAATCGCCATCTCCTCTTTACGTTTCTCTTGAATCTCGAATGGCCTGCGGGACCGGCTTATGCAAGGGATGTGCCGTTAGGGCAGCCGGGGAAGAGGAGAAGTACTATCACGTCTGTTCCGACGGTCCCGTATTCAAGGCGGACCTCGTAGACTTGGGAGGTGCGCCCGACTGATGGAACTAACGGACCTATCTGTGGATTTCGCAGGCATTAAGATGAAAAACCCCATCGCCGCCGCCTCGGGGGTATTCGGCTATGGGGAGGAGTACTCAAGAGTTGGAGATATCGGATGGTTCGGGGCTGTGTCGGTGAAAGGCACCACTCTGTCTCCTCGAGCGGGAAATCCGCCACCGAGAGTCGCCGAAACGCCTGCCGGCATGCTTAATGCTATCGGACTGGAAAACCCGGGCGCGAAGGTCGCCGCTTCTGAGAAGGTCCCGTGGTTGCGGCAGTTTGGAGTCCCAATCATAGTCAACGTTTCCGGAGATACATACGACGAGTTCGCCGAGCTAGGAACCATCTTCCGGGATGTTGAAGACGTGGCCGCGCTGGAAGTCAATATCTCTTGCCCCAACGTCAGGGCGGGGGGGATGTCTTTCGGCCAGGATGCGCGCTCATGCTACAGGGCAACACGAGCAGTGAAGGATGCTTTCGGAGGCAAGGTAATCACCAAGCTCACGCCCAACGCCTCGGACATAACGGCTGTAGCCAGGGCAGCGGTCGAGGGAGGGGCGGATGCCCTGTCTCTTATCAACACCCTTCTAGGGATGGTCATCGATATCAAAACCCGCAAGCCCGTCTTGGGAAACGTAACCGGAGGACTGTCCGGTCCTGCCATAAAACCTGTAGCACTGCGATGCGTGTACCAGGTGGCCCAGGCTGTGACCGTACCGCTCATGGGGATAGGCGGCATCAGTTCATGGGAAGACGTGGTGGAATTCCTGCTCGCGGGCGCGACAACGGTAGCGGTAGGCGCTTCTCTCTTGGTGGATCCGCACCTTCCGCGGGAATTGACTCAGGGACTGGATGCGTACTGTCGGCGAGAGGGGATCCGCGACCTGAAGAAGCTCGTCGGGGCAGCGTGGCGGTAGGCGCTTCTCTCCTAGTGAAGAACGCCCCCACCATCCACGGTAGACCCACCGTCCATGGAACCTTGCTCAACGGCTGGAAGCTCCTAGCCGATGGGAGGGGATCGGGGACCTGAAGGAGCTCGTCGGGGCAGCGCGGCGGTAGCCGTACACAACCGAAACACACAAGGGTGTCGATCGATCCAGGCCCTGAATCCCTTGCGCTGTAAGACTTCTTTACTTCACTTCCATTCCGATCCAAATTCCTTTGCATCTCTGCTCCAGAGTTGTAAAAGTTCTTTGCTTTAGGGACCTCCAACTCCCCCACTACCCCCCCGTCATAGCTCTTTCATGCCATCAAATCCCTCTCAATGTCCAGAAAATCCAAACAGAACCGCGGCCATCCGACTATTTGGAATTGCGACCCGAAAAGATTCTTGCCTTCGCCATCGATCTGGTACAAAACTTCTTACAGAGTCGGGCAACGGATACAAGGATCTTTACATGCATTGTCAAGAATTTTCGCAGGCCTACCTTCGGGCAAGTTTCGGTGCCGCCGAAAGAGCGAACACCCCGGTACTGAATAGGCAAGAGATTGCCATTGATCCTTCTACTGGCAAAAGGCATCTGGGGTCGTTCGAACTGGGACGAAGACGGATACTGGCAGGGAAGGCAACCGTGTCCATGCGTCCGTGGCGTGGATCGACACCCTCATGTGTTCTCTCGTGTTTTCAATGAACGTCCCCTAAACTCACCTTCCATGGTAGAATATGGCACACGCCCGAAAAAGAGGAGATGGTGCCGATCAGCGCTCCACGATTACGAGAGTGGCTACTGCCGCATTTGGTGGATAACCCCAATCTTAGCGGCAACGCCAAGGTTCTTTACCTGCTATCCTTCGAGAAGGCTCCAGATTCTATCATGGAGCTCTCGAGGCTGTCTCAACTGAGTAGACCGACCGTTCACGAGGCCGTCCGTTGTCTGGTCAAACACGGTTGGATGAAACTCGAGCGGACAAAAGGGTGTCTGGTACCTATTCTGTCAGCCCCTCGCAGTGTTCAGATAGAGCTTGCGGGAAGACTTCGCGATTTCAGGGCAATGGCTCGTCTAGCTGGTGAGTTCTTAATGAAGGCACTGCTTGATTTCGAGATGGTGCCTGTTCCCTCCATGAGCAACGCGAGACCCGCTTTCCTCCACACCGAAGAGACAAAAGACCGGCTTGAGTACGACCTGCACGTCCCGCCGAGGCACTCGTGGGAATACCAGGGCAGTCAGCACTTCCAGCGCACGAGCTTTACTGGGGACGACACTCTTGAGGACATCCAGCGCCGAGATCAGATTAAGGCGGAGATCAGTCGTAAGCGAGGGATCATCTGTACGCAGATTTTCGAGGAAGACCTCTCGATTGACGGAGTATTGCGGAAGATGCCGAAATCCATAAAGCTGCTTCGCTTCGACCGTGAGGGCCCATATGCGGTTATGTTGTCGAACCTCTGCGAGGAGTACATCTCATCTGCCAGAAAAGCTCGTCAACGTGAAAAGGCTAGAAGG
>DAIRWA010000110.1:3122-5998 GCA_036802545.1 Bacillota bacterium
GCAAACGAAGGAAAGGTAGGCCGACATGGCCGTTAAACGCAGGCATACGGTCTCAGTCGGACCTCTGCGAGGAGTACATCTCAGCCGCCAGAAAAGCTCGTCAACGTGAAAAGGCTAGAAGGGCAAACGAAGGAAAGGTAGGCCGACATGGCCGTTAAACGCAGGCATACGGTCTCATATCCTCTCGCTTTGACTGGGTCCCGGGCGGCAGTAGATATTGAGGCATGCCGGCGGCATGAGGTGGCCTCGCGATGCCTATTGCGCCGGCTGTGCCAAGCGAGTGCGCGGACTAGAATGTATTCGCTTGCGCTAACCTCTTCCCTCAACCTTCCGGCACTGGCAGGTGTCAGCCCCTATGCAGGTCGCCAGGATCAGTATGACTAATCAACTAACATTTGTAAGCTTTAGGATGGGAGCCGGAGTCTGTCTTTCAGCTTTGCAGAGACCCATATTTTTGTTGATTAGGGCGGCCGAAGGGACGAAGACAAAATTGTTTGCAGCACGTGTAAAGTTTCTTGTACTGGTTGCTCAATCCTGTAAGAGTTCTTGTACCAGAACGAGGGTCAAGGCAAAAATCTTTCCTAGGCGCAATTCGTAATTATCCGTTGTCTACTGGTTTTTGGGTACTTGTCGGCGTAGAGAGAGGTTTTGAGGCATGGAAACAGCTGTGAAGGGAGGTGTGGAGGGATGGTGGAGGTCCCTGAAGCAAAGAATCTTAACAGCTTCTTGATCAGGTTGTAAAGGAATTTTCCTCAGCTGAAGAGGCATGTAAGAAAATCTTACAGGCTCACGCTTACCACCTCGTATGATACCTCTGTACCACTAGACCCATCTACATGCGATTGAAGGACCATCACATAAGGAATAGAAGGACAAGAACGTGAGCGTTCTTGAACATCTAGAGCCTCCTAGATCTTCGCTTGCCCAAGTCTCTCCACAAAGACTTGGACGAAAGATCCAAATAAGAAGGCATTAGGATGAGCCACTACGACCTACTCCTTCATAGTAGAGGTCTGGGATCCGAGGTAGCCGGTAAGTGACAGGGAGCGGGGGCGCGCGACGCGACAATGAGTGGCAGTGGGCGGCAACGATCCGCAACGATCGGTAGTGCCACTTGAGTATGTTCGGGGTCTACGAAGGATCGGCCGCCGGGGAGGGTGGGGTAGGGACAACTAGTAGGGGCGGGCGACAATAAGTGACAAGGCGGCAACAAATCGGCAGCTAATTGCCATAACCAACAACGATCAACAACGAGTGGTAGTGAACTGAATCTAGCGATAGCCCGGTAAGGTCAGGTCAACGAAACCACGACTGTCTTCTGGCCCGTATAGGTAACGAACCCCGGAGCCCCGCCGCGGGGTTTTCTAACCCGCATAGCATCTACGATATCAACCTCTACCTTGGTGGCGCCCGAGGCCTGGGAATTCTCGCCGGCTATTCGGGCAGCGGCTAGCATCATCTCATCGGACGGCTCGGTGCTGGGGGGCGGGCGCAACAGCACGTGAGCCCCCTTGGTCCCCTTGGCGTGAAACCATATGTCACCCGGTTTTTTTACCTTGGACACAAGGTAGTCATTGGCCCTAGCGCTACCGCCGACATAGATGTCAGACCCACCGGGACCGAGCAGCGTTTGTATGTTTCGCGGCAGTGCCGCGCGGGCATAGATGCCGGAACCAACGCCAGAACTAACGCCCGAACCGGTGCCGGAATCGCGGCTAGAACCGTGACTGAAACCCCTGCCATGGCGACCCGTTCCAACTGGTGTCCGTCCTTGGGGCAGGACCGCGCGACTCCTCTTTTGCCGCCGCGCCCGGACCTTCACGCCGGCCTCGTCCGCAAGCTTTCTTATGACATCTATGGCGTATCGCATCTGCGATAAGCCCGAACCCTCAGTATCTGGGCCCGACGAAGCACCGCCTGACAGGGTGCCGCCCGATGATTTCCGGTTTGTCGAAGCTCCGTCCGATGAAGCATCACCTGGCCGACCCTCTCTTGCTGAAGAGCTATCTAGCCGAACATCTGACAATCCCCGTCCTGCTGAGGTATCGCGTAATGGATTCTGATGTACCGAAGCTCCGCCCATTAAAGCACCGCCTAACAACGCCCGACCTGACGATACCCCGCCCGGCGAGACTCCTTCTATGCCCACAGATTCCCCGACCGCTCTCAACTTCTCCAGTTGGGAGCGCAGCCGCTGGGTGGATTTCTGCAGCACCTTTTTCGCCCGGCCCGCCTTGGTGTACCTCGCAAAGTAGTTCCTGGCGTTGTCCCTAGAAGAATACCTCGGGTCAAGAGGAATCGCGACGGGAACGGGAGGGTCCTGGTAGTAATCTTGCGCCTCTATTTCACTTGCACCCGGCCCGACGCTCATCCCGCTGGAGTTTATAAGTTCGCCCCATAGCCTGTATTTGTCCGCGTCCTCCGCTTTCGAGAGGTCCTCCAACTGAGCGCTTAACCTCGACTCCAGTTTCTTCTGAACCTTCCGGTACAAAGAAGAAGCGTACGAGCGCAGGGCTTCTTCGTCAGCCTTCTCTAAGGACAGAGCGCGGAAAGACTCGGCGGCCTCCAGTACGCTGCTAAACGTTCGAGTTGGCTGAAGGTGGGCGAGGGGAAGGGAGTGCATAAAAACGTCACCGCGGACAGTCTCGTATATAGCGGGTCGATATCTTTCTTCCCGGAGATCGTCGGACAGATTCGCAAGAGATCTGGCAACTGCCCCGGCGCCTTCACCGGATAGAGGGGCGTCCGGGTCAACGTCAGACTGGTGTAGCACCGATAAGGCCAAGTCCCGTCCCATTCCCTGAGTGGTGGAAATGAGAGCTTTCAGCGCCGGACCTTTTGCGCCCTTCAAGGCGCCCTCCACATCACGGAGTGCA
>DAIRWA010000111.1:0-5952 GCA_036802545.1 Bacillota bacterium
GGCGTTCGTGTTGCCTCTGTTGTCGAAGCCCTACCCACGATTGGCGGGTACGCTGTGCACGCTTCGAAAATTCGCAGGTTGGGAGTCCCCATTCTAACCAAGCACACCATCAAGAAAGCCTACGGCCGCGATGAGGTTGAGGGCGCAGTCATATGGGAACTCGATGACATGTGGAACGGCATCCCTGGCACGGAGCGAGATCTTGAGGTAGATGTAGTCTGCCTGGCTACAGGGCTCACGCCCCTTGGCGAATTGCTTTGGCAGGCAGGCGCCGAAATGGTGTATGTTCCTGAACTCGGCGGATTCGTTCCCATCTACGACGAGAACATGGAGACAACCGCCAAAGGTGTTTTTGTCGCAGGTGACGTTGCCGGAATTGAGGAGGCGTCCACCGCCATGGCGGCAGGCAAAATGGCCGGGTTAGCAGCCGCGAGGAGCTTGGGCAAGGTAGCGGATGCGAAGTATGCCGATCTCTATGCGGAAGTCTCTGGTGAGCTTACCGGCCTTAGGTCAGGACCCGCAGGCGCCAAGATCATCGGCGGTATCTCCAAGATGAGGGTCGGACTGGAAAAGAAGGTGTGTTTATGAACGCGCTAATTATCACCGGGATGCCTTCGGCCGATGACATCGCAAGAGTGACGCCTCCAGCGGAGCGTCGGACTCAGGGTCCTTATGTAACCGTGGAGTGTTTTCAGCCCATCCCCTGTGATCCATGCCATTATAGTTGCCGTTTCGGGGCCATTAGCGAGTTTGAAGACATAAATGACATCCCCGAGGTTGACTGGTCCAAGTGCACAGGCTGCGGCCTCTGCGTTGCCGCGTGTCCCGGGTTGGCCATCTTCGTGGTCGATGAAACCTACAGCTCGAACGAGTGCCTTGTGGCAATTCCTTTTGAGTTCGCGCCGTTACCCGAGAAGGGGAGTGCAGTCAACCTTACGGACAGAGCCGGCGGTGTGGTCGCGCAAGGAGCAGTCGAACGTGTCATTTCGGGGAAGAAGACGGCAGGGACTTCAGTCGTTTGGGTCAGGGCTCCAAGAGCCTTAGCCTCGGTTGTCCGAGGGTTGACCCTGAACGGGGAGGGATAATCCATGGCCGAGATAGATGACGACATCATCGTGTGCAGGTGTGAGGATGTGACTCTTGGGGAGATAAGGCGGGCGATCTCAGAGGGCGCGACAACAATGGATGAGATCCGCCGCGTGACCCGGGGTGGAATGGGACCTTGTCAGGGGCGGACCTGTCGTGTTCTCATCGCTTCGGAGTTGGCTAAGAAGACGGGAAAGCCTGTAGGCCAGATACTGCCATCGACCTCTAGGCCACCGATGAAGGCGGTTACTATGGGTAACCTTGCAAGATTAGGGGAGGCGGAGCGGAAATGAGAGCGAACGCCGATGCAGTAATCGTTGGCGGTGGGGTGAATGGCGCCAGTATAGCATATAACCTCCTCAAGCAGGGAATGCGCGACGTTGTGCTTCTCGAGAAGGCCACTTTCTGCAATGGATCATCAGGGCGTTGCGGCGCCGGAGTGCGCGAGCAATGGGGTTCAGAGGGAAACTGCAGGTTGGCGCAAGCCGCGCTGAACATATTCGAGAACCTACCGGATGAGCTTGATTACCCTTACGATATGGAGTTCAAGCAGAAAGGGTATCTTATGCTGGCTCATACCGAGAGAGAGTGGGCCCGGCTACGAAAGAACGTCGAGTTACAGAATCGGTTACGCATCAACTCCAGATTGTGTACTCCCGGTCAAGCTCGCGAGATAGTACCTGTGTTGAATACCGAAGGCATGCTGGGTGCGACTTTCAACAATCGCGACGGGCATGCCAACCCCTTTCATGTGACCAGGGCGTACCTGATGGCGGCCGAGAGGCTGGGAGCGGACATCAACTACTTCACCGAAGTAACGTCGATTAAAAGCAATGGCTACAGGGTGAAGTCGGTCACCACCGATAAAGGTGTAGTCGCGACCCCCGTTGTGATCAATGCTGCCGGCCCGTGGGCGAAACCCGTAGCTGCTATGGTGGGGATAGACCTGCCCTTGTTTACCCAGAGGCATCAGATCCTCGTGACCGAGCCGATCGGAAGGGTTTTGGACCCAATGGTGATGTCTCTGTCCCTTGGCATCTACTGTCAGCAGACTCCACACGGATCACTTGTCATGGGTATGGGAGACCCCAGAGAGCCGAAAGGTTACGACATCGGTCATTCGTGGACGTTTCTCGAGAAAATGTGCAGTATAATGACTCATCTGCTGCCCGTGCTGAAAAACGTTCGCGTTGTCCGGCAGTGGTCTGGGCTGTACACAGTAACCCCCGATGCCCATCCTATCTTGGGGAGCGTGCCTGAACTTGAAGGATATTACCAGGCTGTTGGCTTCAGCGGCCATGGCTTTATGCTCGCTCCCGTGGTTGGGGAGCTCATCGCAGAGATGGTGACTGGAAAGAAGCCGCACATAGATATTGGCGCTCTTGATCTAGGCAGATTTCAACGAGGAGAGTACAATATCGAGCCGTCAGTGGTTTAGCATTCGGCGTCACCCCCCTCTGTAGCCGTGGGTCTAAGCTCAGTAGTCAGCGTTGCCTGAACCTCCCGCGCTCATCTTAGAGACCTGCAGGATATCCTGGCGGTGTGGTGAACTATGCTATTAGTTCGCACCCCAGAGAATCAAGAAAGGTAGGATAGGAATGAGAAAATCGGTCAGAGCCAAGTGCGGTGTTGTGTTGCTGGTTATGTTGATGGCGATAGCATCAACAGTCTCGCCGGCTCGGGTGAGTGCCGCAAGCATCGATGTGATCTATGATGGTTCGGTTGTTTTGTCTCCCTCCGGGACTTTCGAGGTGAAAGCCTACAATCCTGACGGCGGGACGTACACCGTAAACGAGACGACACCGCTTGGAGCCCTGCAAGCAGCGGTTTCCACGAAAGGGCTCACTTATGATGTAACCGACAAGAATTTCGGGACATCGGGCGCGCTTCTCTTGGACAATATTGGCAGTTACGCTTACGTAAAGGGAGGCGGCAGGTGGTACGCCTATGTCAACGGCGCCTTCCAAGACGGCTTCAACAATCCTTCGGGCGGCTTGAACCTAATCCAGCTCGAAAACGGGGATACGGTGGAGTTTTACTTCGCCGAGGGGATTAGTGACGCCGCGGACTTGGCTACAGTCAAAACTAAAGCGACGGCTGCTGTAAAGACGGTGGCATCTATCGAGGCATCGTCAAGCCCCGGCGATGACGACGATTTACCGACCGCAGCTTCGGGCAGTTGGAACCTGACTCTCACCGGCAAGATCACTGATGTCTTTACTCAGGCTGAGTTTGAGGAGGGTATCGCTTGCGCGAGATCGGGCCACAAGGCTGAGTGGACCGACAAAGACGGTAACGTTTGGTCGGGCATGCCTTTGTGGTTCCTGGCGGGTTGGGTGGACGATGAACAGCCACACGACTACAATTTCGCAGCGGCCGAGGCCGGTTACACCATCCTGGTAAAGGCCGAGGACGGATACACGAGAGAGTTCTCAAGCCAAGATGTGGCTAAGAACAACAAATATATAGTGGCCGATAAGCTCAATGGTGAGAGCCTTGAGAATCACTGGCCCCTCCGGCTCGTTGGCGAGGGGGTAGCCAAGGATGATGGCGGTCTCAGCGGTGCCAGCGTTGGGAATATAGCGGAGATCGAGCTTATCAACTTTGAGGATACGCTGCCCGTGCCCGAGCTGCACATCATCAAGTACGCTGCCGATCAAACCACCATCGCCAATGAGATGACGATTGACTACCGGTGGATGGAAAATAACCTGCCGGTGGTCGGAGATGGTGTAACAAAGTACCGCTACGAGGGAATCACGAATAACCCGGATGACGTTTGGGACCAAGCCGAAACATACCCAGGCGGGTTCAAACTAGAGAATGCCGTAAAGGGCAGCAGAGTGAGTGACCTCTGTGATCTGGTCGGCGGCATGGGCTCCGGTACCGAGGTCGTGCTTATAGCCAAAGACGGCTACGAGACCAGACTTCCGTACTCCTCCATATACCCGGACCCCGCTGTGAAAGCTCGTCAAGGCGACGCCATTCTGGCGTGGTGGGGAGACGGCAACTATGTGCCTGACTACGTCGATGGTATGCGGTTATTCTTCACTCCCGACGGCGATCACGTCTATGGGCAATGGGACATGCACGAGACCCTGCCCGAGAAGTACTGGCACTATTACTATTCCGACATGGTTCAGTATCCTTCTTGCGCCGGTCTGTCGACGAAATACATCACCCAGATCAAGGTCTATACCGTTCCGGCGGGCGACTGGACCTTACAGCTGGACGGCGAGGATATTGGCGGACTGAAAGAAGACATAAACAAGACCTATTTTGAACAAGCGCTTGCCTGTCAATTCGGAGCCGATCACAAAGCGGTGTACGAAGACAGCAAAGGGCGAGTCTGGGAAGGCATACCTTTGTGGTTCCTGGCCGGATTCGTCGATGACGCCGACAAGCATTCCAGCGACGCTTTCGACGCGGAACTGGCTGAAGCCGGGTATACGCTGGTGATTACGGCAACCGACGGGCATTCCGTTACGGTTGCCAGCGAGGATATCATACGCAACAACAACTACATCATCGCAAACATCCAGGATGGCGCCGCCATCGCCGAATCGGACAAGAACTGGCCCCTGAGGTTGGTTGGTCCGTCAGTCACGGGTTCTGATTCAATCGGGCAGATTACCGGCATCAAACTCTTGAAAAGTGAGGGTTTGCGCGATATCCAGGGCCACTGGGCGCAGGAGGATATCGAGAGATTGGTGGCTCTAGAAGCGGTGACCGGTTATCCTGACAGGAGTTTCAAGCCGGATGCGCCCATAACCAGGGCCGAGTTTGTTACAGTCATGGCGAAAGCGTTCGGGCTGGTTCCTGAAGAAGGCGACGCTTTTGACGACACTGTCGGACATTGGGCAGAGGATTTCATCTCCGCGGCAGCATCCTCTGGAATTGTCCAAGGATACGGCGACGGGTCTTTCGGCCCTGACGATAAGGTTACCCGCGAACAGATAGCGGTTATGGTCGTGAGGACACTCGATCTAGAATTGATCGACGGCGAGACGGCTTTCGCCGACAACGACAGCATTTCCGAGTGGGCCAAAGAGGCGATTGTCGCGGCGGCCAAGGATGCAATCCTGCTAGGTTATCCTGATAACACCTTCCGACCCCAGGTCAACGCAACTAGGGCCGAAGCCGTAACGGTTATAGTTAAGGCTCTGGGCGACTGACTACATCGACTTAGAACAGGGGCGGTGACATCCGCCCCTGTCGGTCGGGTTTTCAAGGGGTGTTATCCATGGCAAATAGGCTGCGGCTACATGCGTGTTGTTCCGCCTTCCTTCTGTTTTTCTGCATAACCCAGGTCTTATATCCTGCCTTCGCGCTTTGTGCGGGGGCTACAACCTCGGTGCGCATCGTCAAATACGCCGCGGATGGCGTGACGGTGGTCGATGAGAAGACCGTTGGTTATGAGTGGATGGAAGATAATCTTGAGGTGCATGGGGATGGAGAAACCCACTACTACCATCAAGGACCCGTATTTGAAGGAGATCCCTGGGATCCCGAGGAGACGCAGAATCTAAAGGACAAAGGGGCTGTGAAAGGTACTGCGGTGAGAGACCTTTGCGATCTTGTGGGCGGAATGTCGGAGGAAGACGAAGTAATGTTTGTCGCGGTGGACGGGTGGCACACAAAGTTTGCTTGCGCCAATATCTACGAGCCCCAAGACGCCCAGGGGATAATAGCCCTTTGCTGGTTCAACGGCAGCGACTCTGAAGAAGGGGAGCGATACGGTTCAGGATATCCGGCCAACAACGCTTACAGTAGCGCCCTGCAGATCGTGTTTATGTCGAGTCAGACTAACCCCGAGGGTAAACACGTTTTCGGCAACCCCGATATGAAAGTCGCTCTGCCTCAGGA